>DASPUR010000023.1:0-14546 GCA_035622795.1 Methanoregula sp.
CCCATCCTGCAGTCCTGGATACGAAGATCACATCGCCGGCTTCGATACCGATGTCGTCAGTAAGTTTGCGGAGGCCATCCCTGGTGAGCGAGTCCATGATCTTAACCGGGAAGACTTCCCCTTCCAGCGAGAGTTCGGCAAACTGCTTGATCCGGGAGATCCGCCGGGCAAGGTTTCGACTCCTGCGCTCTTCCCGGTGGAGGCGTTTTTTCAGTGACGCGATCACCGCGTCACGCTTGGTAACCTCAGCCTCCCTTGCAATCTCTGATTCACGGGCGGTCTCTTTTCTCCTCAGGCGGGACTGCAACCGGTGGATCTCATAGTCCCTGCCCTTGGCGTCCTCCTCGAGCTCCGCAATATACGTCCGGAGGCGCTTGACCATCCCGTCGAGCATCCTCACCCGCTCGTCATGTTTCTCGCCAGTGGGCCGGGGCGGGGCTTCCTGTGGGGAGGGAGGGACTGCAACCCGCATTTCCCCGAGTACCTGGTCCAGGGACTGGCCGCGTATCACCCGTGCCCTGACTTCGTCCAGATCGTGGCCCGGGGGCACCCGTTTGAGGAGGTTCTGGAACTTGTGCCGGTACTGGCGGTATGCATCGAGTGCGGCAGAGAGGGCATCCCGCTCATGATCGTTCGCGTACTCGAAGGGGGCGGTCAGTTCGATCTTCGTCTCGACACTGACATCCTGTTTCGGGGTGTAGGCGATCGCGGAGAAAGCCCGGCGGATCTTTTCAACGGTATAAGGCATCTCCTGAACATCAGATGCGACGATAAGGGGTTTTCCTACCCGGTACAGGGACTCTATCACATCCCCCATGTTCATCTGCCGGGATGACGCAAGGTGGAGAAGGTTGCCGTCGAGATCCAGGGCCGCAGTCGCCGTGGTTGTGCCGGGATCGATCCCGACGATAAGGTACCGTGGCCTGCCCGAAAGAGGCCGGAACCGGATCCGTTCAAGCCGCTTCCCGCTTATCCTGACCTGGACATCGGCACCCCGGTACGTCGGGACCGGAATCTGGCCCCGGACAGCAAAAACCCGGAAAACAACACGGCTGCTCCCGCCAAAGGCCCTGGTCTCCTTCTTCTCGTACCTGAGCCCGGATGCGGCAAGTTCCATCTCGATCTCGCGTCCCTTGGCCTGGACAGCGCCATGGATTTTCCGGACGTACCTGTTCTGGCTCCACCCTCCCTTTCCCGGGGACCGGTGCCGGCTGACTACGACCTCGCTCTCGTTCTCGAACGCGATAACCTCGGCGCCCGCTCCGAGCGAAGCGACCTGTGCAGTCGTCCGGGCTTCGGCAAACGGGTCGAACCGGTTGAAGCTGATATTAAACCGTGCTGCAACTTTGCTGAGAGTCTCTTTCCGCTCGCCCCCGGTAACCTGCACGAGACGGGTCTGCGGCGGGAGACGCTGCAGGAAGGCAAACAGCTCGTGCTGGTCGGTTGAAATTTCCTGGAGGCTGTCGACAGCAAGGATGTCCGGTCGCTCCTCGGCGAGAAGGCGGAAGAGCCGGAACATTGAAACCTCGGATTCACCCGTGATTTCCTGCCCCTCCATCCGCACGAGGGCATACATCGGGCGCCGGGACCGTGACCGGACCGAGCCCCTGACGATGTCGATCCCGAATACTTTCAGCCGGTCACGCATCGCTGTGCGTCCTCTCGGTCGTAATCCGTCTGGTACTTTCTCTGGAAGTAGCCGAGGATATTGTCGACGTCCCGCTCAAGGATCACTCCCGCATTCGGATGATCGGTCCCGACAAACTGCGGCCAGTCGATGAAGATCACCCTCCCGTCTTCGACCATAATATTGAATTCAGAGAGGTCAGCATGAATGATACCCAGCCTGTAGGCCGCCCGGACATTTGACAGGATCTCGTCCAGGACTTCCCGGGGATCCTCAAGCCGGCACCGGTTCAGCGTCGTTCCGCGGATAAGCCCCATAACTACTGCATGCCGGTTCTGGTCGATCGGGAGGGGGACGCTGACATGGGGATGAAGTCTGGTGAGGGCTTCGTACTCGCGCTCGGCGGATTTTCTCGAGGCAAGGAGCCAGGGGCAGTGAGTCTTCTCGGGCATGTAGTCCCGGTTGAGCCGGGCCGACGAGAACGACCGCCCCCCGACGCGGTGGAACTTGATCGCGACCTGACCCAGACCGAGTGCTTCGTATACGACCGACTCCTTTCCTTCGCCGATCATCGGGCCGAGGGCCGTGATCCGGCCTTTCTTTGTCAGCGATGAAAGGGCGAGAGCATCGTAACCCCCGAAAACGAGGGCGTAACCATCGTAAGGAACCGGGTTGAACCGCACAAGCCCCCAGCCGATGAGGCGCGAAAGGCGGTAGTTTATCTCGGATTCATCGAGTCCTGTTGAGAGCACGAGCTGCTCGAGCGGGACCCACGAGTACCGCTTCATGCCGCGTTCAAGTGCGGCAAGGATAAGTTTTTCATACCTGTGCAGGGTCCGGATGCACTCCGCTGCGACGACCATCTCGGTACAGTGGTTACCCGGCAGATTATAAAATCATGGGCTATGGAGAAGTCCGAAAGGACTCCCATGACGGAAAGGTCCGGGCAGGACCTTACAGGCCGGTTCACGGGGATCATCCTAACACAATGTTAAACATCTTGCATAGTCCAGAATAGATCGGATCAGACGAATGCGATGCAGTACGTGCCCAAAAGACGCCATATTCCATCAGCCGTACTCCGGAAAATCTCTCTGTCCCGTCCACCTCCGTCGTGACGTGGAGTCAAGAATACGGCACACGATACGGGCTCGCCGGTGGCTCGGGCCACGCGACCATATCGGAGTTTTCCTGACCGGGGATTGCCGGAGCAGTGCGCTCCTTATTTTTTTAAACGACCTTCTCCGTTTACGACGCGATACCCGCATGACTGCTATGATAATGCAGGAAAGCGAAAAAAGCCCCGGGCTTGAAGTTCAGCTGGCACTGGCAGCCGAACGCAGAATACCGGTTGTCATGGTTCCTGGCGTACATGGGATCGGCAGTGTCGCTGAGCGGTCAGCCGGAAACCGGCACGATCCCGGGAAAAATCCGGTCCGGGAAACCCCCGCCCCGATAATCCCTGAAACGTCCGGGAGGGACCTCGGCTTGTCGAAAATTGCAACCACCCGCTCACTTGATGATGCTGCCGGTGCGGTTCTGTCGGCCTTTATGAACGGAGCGGCGGGAGAACTCTTCGCCGGTCAGGAGGAGACAGAACCCGGCCGGCTCACCTTCATCCACCCATTCATCGCCATCCCCGGCGGTGAGATTGACCTGTACGCAAAAATCCTTGGCCTTGAGAGCGGGACTCCTGAATTAACGAAGGAAGGGAATGGTTTCCCGGGACACCTGGAAGCATTGCTTGACGACTACACCGGCAGGCACCCGTCCGCGAAATACTCATTAGTGCATCTTGGCGAAGAGATCCGCAGAGCGGGAGCACGACCCGGTACGATCGTGAGATGTACACGAGGCGGAATGCCCGGCCAGGAAATTTGCACGCGATGCAGTCCAGAGGATGAGGAGAGTACCTGAAAATGGCACACAAAAGGGGGCAGATCTGGCGCGCGATCCGGAACTCACCGGGAATCCAGATAGCGCTGTATTTCATTGCATTTGCGATGTTGATCGGGTTTTACACCTATATCGTTCTCTCATTCTACCCGGTCCTCGAGAACCGGCCGATCTCGGACGCAAATGCCCTTCTCTTTGTTGTCCAGTCGATGTCAACGGTTGGCAACACCGAACTCCCGAATTTCACCAATCCTCTTACCATGCTCCTGTCGATCCAGATCATTCTCTCCGGCGTAATAATGATCTTCATCGTTGTCCCGCTCCTTGTCGCCCCGTTTCTCTCAGCCCTCCTTGCGCCCACACCCCCGAGAAAAACCCCTCATACCCTCTACGGCCACACCGTGATAATGGGATATGACGAGCTGACGAGCGCCGTTATCGACAGTCTTGCGATATCCGAACACGATATTCTCATCATCGAACAGGACAAAGCGGTCGCACTCGAGATCGCTGCAATGTACCGGCGCAGGGCATACGTTATCTGGGGTGATTATACGGATCCGGCTACCTGGGCAGGATCCCATATAGAGCAGGCCCGGAACCTTGTCATCAGCAAGGATGAGAGGCTGACAGCAAACATAATCCTGGGTCTCCGCGGGCTGATGAGAGGCAGGATCATTTCCGTTGTCGATAATCTTGCGTTCGGGCGGTACCTCCGGTATGCAGGGGCGGATTATGTGCTCTCCCCGAAGGACGCAACAGGACATATCCTCGCCCGTCATGCGATCCTGAACCCGGGAGGAGATGCATCCGGTGAACAACCGGGGAATGACAAAACCGGCCAGAACGGGAATGCCGGGCCGCTCCGCACGCTGAGGCTTGTCACAATCCCGGTAGTCTCCGGCTCGCAGGCGGCAGGAAAAACACTCGGTATGCTGAAGTTGTCCGAACGATACGGAATCATGGTGATCTCCCTCTGGAGATCAGGCAGGTTTTTCCCCCGGCCGACAGATTCGGAGCTGGTTGACAGTACCAGTTCGCTTTTCCTTTTCGGGAAGTCTGATGCAATCGCGCAGGCAATCCGGGAGGAATTTAACGACGGAGGCCGTGCCGAAGCACTCGCAGTCATCGCCGGCTTTGGCGATGTCGGAAAAGCGGCGTACCGGGAGCTCGCCGACGCAGGAATCAGCTGCCGGGTTGTTGATTCAAAGGAACATGGAGTGGAGCAGGTTATCGGAAACGCAGAGGATGATACGGTGCTTCGGCAGGCAGAGATCGATAAGGCACAGTACTGTATTGTTGCCCTGAACAGGGATGACGTAAACATCTTCACTGCACTGATGGCCCGGAACCTCAACCCGGAAATCCGCATCCTCGCCCGCGCAAACGAGCCCGCGACGGTTGACAAGCTCTTCCGGGCCGGTGCAGACTATGTCGCCCTTCTCCCCACCATCGGGGCCCAGGCCATCGCGAGGATCGTACTCCACGAAACGGTGACCATCCTTCTGGACCTCCCGAACGGGGAGATGGTGGTTGCAAAGCAGACCGGGATATCACGGTCCAGGACCATAGACTGGTACGAAAAACGATCCGGAGTGAAAGTAATTGGTATTGAGAGAGCGGAAAGTTCGGTCATCAACCCGCCGGGTTCAGGTGCCCTGACGGGCGGGGATGTCGTCGTGGCTACCGGCAATGCGGCCCAGCTCAAAAAATTCATTCATTCACTGTGACAAAGGTGTGTACGAATGGTAGCGGAACTGGCGTGCAGGATGGGGATGGTCGAACAGATGATCCGGTACGAGTACTGGAACAGCCGGGCATCCGGGATTGTCATCGGGCTCTCGGGGGGGATTGATTCCGCGGTCGCTGCAGTTTTCTGCTGTCGGGCAGTCGGAGCCGATAAGGTTCTCGGACTCTCCCTTCCTTCTGCAGTCAGTAATCCCGACGATATCCGGGATGCTGCGGATCTCTGCCGGAAATTCGGCTTCGGGCATAAAACCGTGAGTATCGAACCGATCCTCGCGGGGTTCCGGACGATTCCGGATTTCGAGGAATCGCGGTACCTTCTGGGTAACCTGATGGCCCGCACCCGGATGGCTGTCCTTTATTACCACGCCAACCGCGACAACCGCATCGTCTGCGGGACTTCGAACCGGAGCGAGCTCATGCTCGGTTATTGTACGAAATTCGGTGATAATGCTGCAGATATCCAGCCCATTGTCCACCTCTACAAGACCGAGATATACGCATGGGCCCGGGAACTCGGGATCCCGGAACCGATCATCCGGAAACCCCCATCGGCGGGATTATGGGAAGGACAGAGCGATGAAGGAGAGATCGGCCTTACGTATCCGGAGATCGACCGGGCGCTCGCCAGCCTCGAAGAGCACGGGTGGAAAGCAGGAAACCCGGTGGAGGAAAAGGTGCGATCCCTTGTCAGTAAAAGTGCGCACAAACGGGTGCCGGCGCCTAATCTTTTAGCAGGACCCCGAGAGCCGGAAGATATTCCTCCGGGTTGTTGAGGAAAGCCAGGGCCTCAGCGTTCCCTATCAGGGAATAGAGGGGCTGGCAGAGGATACGGTGGATCCCCGTCCCGCTCCTGGGCCTCAGGTGCCTGATGGCAGGAGTCACCGGGTAACGGTTGTTCTTCCGGAATTCACCATTCTTCATCTCGTAATATGCAGCCCCGCCCCGGTGCTCGTACTCAGCATAGTCGCTTTCGAATGCGGTCGAGACAATATTTGCCATGATCAGGGTCTCGTCCCCCGAAGGGTTGATGGTGATGTGACCATAGTCGGGCGGGATGATGACGAGATCGCCCTCTTCTGCAGAGACGAGCGCCACATCGTCAAGTGCCCGCGACTGCAGGAGGTAATGGGCCTTCCCGCCGATCACTTCATAGATCTCCGGATAACCGACTCCCGCAGCGTTCTTCGGGTGGTAATGGCCCTTGGTCTTTACCCATTCCCCGCAGAGATCGGCCGGGGGGATTACGGTCAGGTCGAAGCGCAGCTTGTGCCCATGAAGCCATGTCCAGTCCGCGTCCTTTTTTGCAAGATCGCGGTACATAAAATAGAGAGGATCCGGGTGCCTGCACGAAGGATCGGCCAGGACAGGACGCATCTCCTCCATGGTCCGAACCGTCGGTCCGGGGAGATCCCCATCCCAACCAAACATCACTTTTTCTTTCTCATTACAAGTAAATAATACCCGGCGCCCGCCCCGATAAGCGCGAGAATGACGAGAAAGGGAAGTGCCTGCGCAAGGCCGCTGGCCGGGGGTCTGGGAACGACGCTGACCGGCACCCTGAACGTATCCGAGAGCTGGCTGTTATCGAGAGCATCGCGATACCGCACCTGGGTGTCAAGGAAGTACTGGTTCACGGCAGCCGTACCTCCTGCGCTCAGCTGGAAACTCGCGCTCGCCGAATCGCCGGGCTTCAGGTCGCCGAGGTACGAAGTATCGTCACTGCTCGTGAAAGGATCCACCGCAGTGATCCTCACCTGTGCAGCATAAGCGGTTGCATCGCCGCTATTGGTGTATACGACTTTCACTACGCTGTCCGAGCCCGGCGTCACCTGTGCGGCTTCAGAAGTAACATTGAAGGTAATTTTGCCGCCCACGGGTATTCCCACGGTTTCGGGAGCTGAGGTGACCACATCCCCGTAGGTGTCCTCATAGGTCACCACTACATCGACGGGGTAACTTTGTTTTTCCGCATCGCCGGAGACTGCGACCTTGTACCGGGCCGAGACGATCCCGCCACGGGGAAAATCCCCGACAAAGATACTGCTGTCCGTGGGGATGACGGGACTTGCCCCGTTACGGAGGATCTTCACCGTCGCTTTCTTTCCGTCATCGGATCCGGTATTCTGAATCTGCAGATCGATATACCCCTCGGTTCCGACATTGAGGGTCTCGGGGACCGCGCTCAGGACCTCGATATTCACCTGGGGCTTGATCTTTATCGTAAGGGGGATCGTGGTGCTTGTCTGGACATACTCGGACTGTAAGACATCCGCTGCCGTTTCATCAGACGATTTCAGGTAAGTATAGGAGATGGTGAGGGGGAGCTGGTACTCCCCGACACTTGCATTGGCGAAAATTTTTGCCTGAATGGGGACTTTCACCAGCCCCTGAGTCGGGAGATCTCCGATGGTCTGGGGATCGGATTTGATGGAAACGGGCGCATTCCCGGCACCCAGGCCGACAGTCACCATTTTTGCCGTGGTGGGCACATCGTCACGCGGGATATTTCCATTCCCCTGGTCTGGCAGGTACGGTCGTGACAGATCCGGGGATGTCGGCTGGGTTGCGACCTGGCTGTATCCTTCCCAGGAATTCTGCAGGGTACTCAGGCCGCTGTTCTGCACGACTACCGTAATTGTCGTATCCTGCCCTGCCACGAACTCGTTTACGCCCGAAATCGCTGCCATAATCTGAGGGCTGCTACCGCTGTATGTCGTCAGTCCGGCGGCCGGGGCGCTGCAGAGCACAGCGACGAGCAGGCCGGCCAGAACAAATGTGCGGGTAATCATCGGAAATCCCTTGTTGTTATTCTCATAACAACATTTAATATCGTACGATATAAAGTGATGTCCTGATGCAGGAACCCCCCGGCCGGCATGATCGTATCGTTGCTTCGCTCAAAACGCTCGGCCTGACAAAATATGAGGCGCTCGTCTATATCGCGCTGCTCAGGGTTCCCAGCGCAACTGCATCCGGGATCCATGAGATTTCAGGAGTCCCGCGCGCATCCGTTTATCCTGTCCTCGACCAGCTGCTCGATAAAAGCCTCGTCACTGTTTCACAGGTGTCGCCAAAGCGGTTCGCTGCAATTCCCCCGGAGAAGGGAATGGCCCGGCTTCAGGAGCGGATACACGACGACGCGGAATTTGCAAAGAACACTCTTATGACAATGTACCGCGAACAGAGCGCTCCTCCTGTCGCGGACCAGGAACTGATCTGGAATTTTCACGGGATTGAGGCAATCCACGACCGTCTTGAGGACCTCATCGCCGGGGCAGACGAGAGTGTAAGGATCATCGCCCACCCCCAAATCCTTTCGGACGATATCCGCAAACTTCTCGTGAGGACAGCGGAACGGATTCCCGTTGAACTTGTTACGCCCCGGTGGGAGAGGAAGGTCCCGGCCGGGATGACCGTATACCTGAAAAATAACGTAGATCTGCCCGGCGAACTTGCAAAAGCAAAGGATATGCTCGCCGGCGGAGTCTGTATCGTTGATGACCGTCACGTGATGGTGATGGTCGGATCGGGCGACGATGACGCTGTCGCACTCTTTTCCGGGTCCTCCGGATTCGTCCGGTTCTTCAAAAGATACTACACTATTATCATTGAATGGGCAAGGAAGCCGGAATAATCCTCATGCATTTCCATCGTTTTTAAGAGGATAGCAGTCCTGCAGGCCGGATTAATAGTCGCGGATCTCCTGCATCTCACCGATATCGATGAGGCCCTTCATCGCATGGGTCTGGACCCACCGCCCGCCTTCCCGGATCGCTGCCATCGGGTTTGTGCCTCCTACTGCGGCGATTGCAATGAACTGGGGGCTTACCGGAACACCGAGGAGCGGGATGTTTGGCACACCGACTTCAAGGATCCCCGAATAACTGCTGTCAGCCAGTTCATCGAGGACTTTTCCCACGAGGGGTTCAGCCTCCATGTGGAACTCCCGGATATTGGCAAGAATGTTCCCGCTTCCCCTGCGCATCACGTTTGTGACCGACGTGGTCTTCTGCGAGATGAGTACCTGGAGGGGATCTATGGTCGTGTGCTCGTACATGATTATGTGGGTAAAACGGATCGGAGTCCGGTTTTCGATTTCCACGACCCCGCCGCCGATCGGGTTGACAGGGACTCCGCTCTGTATAAGGAGACCATCGAAGGTGATACTGCAGATGGTGGTTACCGCGGTACATCCCTTCGGGACAACGAAATCGTTGACCTTCTCACCGGAAGCAAAAAACCTGACGAGCCCGCTCACGGAGACACCGGTCTTGTGGGCATCTTTCATCACCGAGACCGCGTAATCGAAATCTTCGTTTTTAATGAGGGAAAGGTTGTAGACGACCGATCCCTTCCCTTCCACCGGATCGAACGTAACCTGGAGGGCATAGTCCTCTATCTTGTGGTTGACGAACCGGAGCGGGAAAGTCATCTAAGTATTCTCGTGCATTTCAATAGAAAAATTGTTCTATAAGACAAGGGAATTTATATCTGATGGAACACGAAATGCGGGAAAAAGCCAAGAATGCGATGCGCCTCATTCTTGAAGCAGCTCGGTATGAAGTCGAAGAGGTCGACGATCCTCTCGATCTTTCTGCCGTCCGTGAAGGCACCTGCCTCCTTGTGCTTTGTTCAAACGACAGCGACCTTGTCTCCCAGTTCGATAAGACCAATTACAGCCTCATGATCGACGATCACGAGATGAACTGCAAGAAACTCCTTTTTACCGTTGACAAGGAAATCGCGACGGAGAACTGCATCCAGTGGGGGATCGACGAGTTCGTCCGGTATACCGGAGAAGCGGTCCTTGCAGATATCCTCGGGCGCGAACTTGCACTCGACCTCACTGCCACGAAGGCGAAAAAGGCCGCCGCCCAGCAGGCAGCAGAAGCAGCCTCCCAGGCAGCAGCGGAACCCGGCATCTCTCTCCCCCACTTCCCGGTCAAGCTCACCGAACAGGCCGCAATCAGGGCGGCTGGGATTCAGGGAACGGCAAAACTCAGGTTCATGCCCTATTATCTTATCCACTACACAAGCACCGGCGAGCAGGTTTACAAAGACCGGCGCATACCCTTTGACGCCGAAGGCTGGGGGGCGATCAATGCAATCAACGGGATCAAGATCGATCTCGACGGATCGAAGGTAGAGGAATCCGAAATACCGGGGAATGCCGAAGTGAGCGATGCGCACATCCGGAAAGAGGAAGCAAGCGAACGGATGGTGAGCGAGCTCATCGACCGGCTCACCCAGAAGGTCAGGATCAAGCAGGAGAAAGGCGACGCCATCTTCTATGAAGAGAAGGTCTTAAAACCCGATCGTAAGAATATCACCGTCGAGACAAAGCAGGTCTACATCCCGGTCTGGCAGATCCGCGGGAAGAAGATCGTGGAAGTGAACGCTTACACCGGAGAGCTCCTCTCGGAGCCCATGGACGAAGGCGTCGAAGTGTTCTGAAGCCAAAAATTATGACCGGATCGATGGGAAACCAAACGCTTTTTCGGATAACCCGTCATACCGGAACCTTTTTCCCCATTCTCCTCACAGTTGTCTTCACTGACGGAGAAATCGTATGATCGCAATTCTGGGAGGCGGCCCTGCAGGAAGGATAGCGTCCCTCAGGCTTGCTGCTGCCGGAGAGGAAGTCACTCTGTACGAACACGGGGGGATCGGGGGCCAGTGCCTCCATAAGGGCTGTATGCCGGTCTGTGCCCTCAATGATATCGCCCGCCACCTCCACGCAGCCCGGTCGTTCCGCGAACTCGGGATTACCGATTCTGTTCCGGTACTCAGGTTTCCCGAAGCATTGAAGGAGATGAGGGCCGTCCAGGACAGGATCGCCGGTATCCTGGATCACGAGACCCGCCAGGCGGGAGTGGAGATCGTGTACGGAAAATCCGGCAGTCTGGAGACCGACACACTCTTTGTGGACAACGAGAAGGTCGGCGCTGAGAAGATCATCGTCGCTACGGGTTCGCGGCCGAATATCCCCGAAGCTGAGGGGATGCACCTTGCAGGAGTCTACAACCCTCACACGGTCTGGGAGATGAAAAGCCTCCCGGAAAAACTGACCATCATCGGTGGCGGGGTGATGGCGGCGGAATTTGCCTATATTTTTTCTGAATTCGGGAGTGTTGTGACCCTGATCAGCCGGAGCGGTTTTTTAAAAGATCTCGACCCCCACCTCAGATCTGTTGCCCGGAAGGAACTTGCTCTCGTGGACATTCGGGAACATACCAATCTCTGCTCTTGCAGCGGAAAGGCTTGTGTTGAATCGGTCCAGGTCCGATCGGAAAAATGCGACGCTACTGTCGAGAGCGATGCCGTGCTCGTCACCACGGGACTCGTGCCGCGATCGGAGATGATTCATGGCGTGGAGAAGCGGCCGGACGGCAGCATACTAGTCGACGACCGCATGCGGACAAGCGTCCCGGGGGTGTATGCCTGCGGGGATGTTACCGGCCCGCCTTTCCTGACACCGGTTGCACGGCACCAGGGGATCGTGGCAGCGGACAACATCCTCGGGAAGAACCGGACGATGGACTACCGGTTTGTCCCCCGGTCGATCAACCTTACCCACGAACTCGCGTATTGCGGTGTTTCCGGTGAAGATTCCGCGAAGCTTACCATCCCCGGCCCTGCCGGACCCGGAACCTTCTGGTCCGTCAGTGACGGGGATACCGGCCTTGCAAAGATCATGGCGGATCCGGATACGGGTGTGATACGGGGCATGTGCAGCGCCGGGCCGGGCGCCGGGCTTATCGCAGGCTATATGGGTTTTCTTATGCAGCGCCAGTTCTCGGTCCACGATTTCGATGACTTTATTGAGGTTCACCCGTCAACGGACGGGGTTTACGGCCTCGCGAAGTATGCTTCCGAAATTCTGAAGAAGCGGGAGTAATTGCCGAAATCCCGGCCGGACCTGGGCAGTTCCGGGGGTTATTCCGCCCCGTGACCCATTGTAGGTATTATTATTACCGGGCTCATACAACTACGATACATTCCGTCCCCGACCCGGGTGTTTTGATGATGACCAGTCCCACCGAGAACGTAAGCTTTGATCTGTCCCGCCTTGACAAACTTCGTGCCCTGCAGGAAAAGGGCATCCAGGTCTATCCCCCGACGTTCGAACGCCAGTACACCATCGGGCAGATCCGGGAGAAGTTCGCAGCGATAACCCACGAGAAGAGTCCGGACCGGGTGATAACCGCGGGGAGGATTTACCTGATCCGGAATCACGGCAAGACCCTCTTTGCCGACCTCGGGGACGAGACCGGAAAGATCCAGCTCTACATCCGGAAGAATGACCTCGGTGACGATCAGTTCGATCTCTTCAACCAGTACATCGAGCGCGGGGACATCGTCGGTATTGCCGGGAACGTCTTCCGGACAAAGCTTGGGGAGATCACCGTCTGGGTCGACAGCTTCACTATACTCTGCAAGACGGTCTGCTCCCTTCCCGAGAAATTCCATGGGCTCACGGACGTTGAGAAACGGTACCGCCAGCGGTATGTAGATCTTATTGCAAACGAAGAGAGCAGGCAGACGTTCCGGACCCGGAGCAGGATCATCGCCCAGATCCGGCGCTTCCTGGATGACCGGGGTTTCCTTGAGTTCGAGACTCCCATCCTCCAGCCCGTGTACGGCGGAGCGAACGCCCGTCCGTTCACCACGTACCACAATTTCCTGGACCAGAAGCTCTTCCTCCGGATCGCACCCGAGCTTTACCTGAAGCGGATCGTGGTTGGCGGTTTTGAGAAGGTTTTCGAGATCGCCAGGAACTTCCGGAACGAGGGGGTGGACACCAACCATAACCCCGAATTCACGATGGTCGAGATCTACCAGGTTTACAAGGATTTCAGGGACATGATGGAGCTCACCGAGGATATTGTCTCCGGCATTGTCTTCTCCCTCCACGGCAGGTACGAGATCCCGTACGGGGAGACCGCCCTTAACTTTGCCAAACCGTGGAAGAAACTCGCCATGGCCGACGCCGTGAAGGAGTACGGGGGGATCGATGTCTTCGCTCATACCGTTGATGAGCTCCGCGAGCTTGCACGGAAGCACAAACTCCCCGAGGCTGAAAAACCTCAGTCCCAGCGGGAGTTTCTCGTCTTCTTTTTCGAGGGTCTCGTGGAAGAGAAGCTGATGCAGCCCACGTTCGTGTACGACTTCCCGGTGGAGAACTCCCCCCTCGCCAAACGGCACCGCGAGAAAGAGGGCTTCACCGAACGGTTCGAGCTCTTCATTCACGGAATGGAAGTAGCAAACGGGTTCTCGGAGCTGAACGATCCGGTTGACCAGAAGGCCAGGTTTGAAGCGCAGGACGAGAAGAGGAGGCTTGGCGATCTCGAAGCCCAGATGATCGACTACGATTTCATCAGCGCGATCGGTTTTGGCCTGCCGCCGACCGGGGGAGTCGGGATCGGGATTGACCGGCTCGTGATGCTGTTGACCGGGAACAATTCTATCAAGGAGGTCATCCTGTTCCCGTCCATGAAGACCGTTAAGCCGGGAGAAGAAGGAGAGGGGAACGGTGACGCGTGTTCCCTGGATGATGATTCCCCGGAATAACCTGCCCGTGCCATCCCCTTTTTTTCTATCTTTAAAGAATTCCGGAACTTACGGTCCCGGAAAAAAAGAAAAACGAGGATGGACTCGACTGATCGAACCGCGAGGGCTGCCGCCCTTCGAACCCGGCGTGACTATCGGTCACGAAAAGAAAACTGAAAACAGAAATGGACTCGACGGGATTTGAACCCGTGGCCTTCACGTTGCAAACGTGACGATCTACCCCTGATCTACGAGCCCGGATGTATCGCGTTGCGGCATACTATTTTTCAGCGGATTCCATATAGTTGTTACTGTTCTCCGGTAAGGAAATGTCGTCGCACACTGCATAGGACGCCATCGTCCCCGGGCTCTGGAAACGCAGGAATACTTTTTACCGCCGCGACTTTCCGGAAAAATGAGAAGGACTGGTATGGACCCGGCGGATCGAGCCGCGAGGGCTCGAAGAACCCCGATTCGGTTCTTCTCATCCCGCGGGGTCCTGAAGGACTCCTCGGGCTACCGCCCTTCGAACCCGGCGTGACCTGCGGTCTCGGAAAAAGAACAAAAAAATCATGGACCCGGCGGATCGAGCCGCGAGGGCTACCGCCCTTCGAACCCGGAGCGACCTTTCGGTCGCTAAAAACTTGGACAAAAAGATGGACCCGGCGGATCGAGCCGCGAGGGCTGCCACCCTTCGAACCCGGCGTGACCTGCGGTCTCGGAA
>DASPUR010000024.1:0-3008 GCA_035622795.1 Methanoregula sp.
GATATTCGCCTTTTATGCGGCAAACAGCAGCAGCGGGGCATGGGACCTCGCGGGCCAGAACCTGTTCAATACGCTCTCGCTCGATACGTACTTTTAAAAGACACCTGTTCCCGAAGGGAAGAGGTGGCTGGAGAAGAACCATCAGGTTCTTCGACGAGGCGGGATGTCAGTTCCCGAAGGGAAGAGGTGACTGGAGAAGAACACGCCAGTGTTCTTCGACCAGACACCTGTGCCGGATGTTCCTGGTCCAGAATGAATTTGGGAGCTATAAATTTACGACTCCCACAGAAAAGATTTGAGAGATCCTGGATGTATGATGGGAATGCCCCCTAGCCCCCTTCTCACTGAACTGCCGCCACTGGCAGGCAGTTCAGAGAGCGGGGGGAATCGTGTAAAAGCCCGTAACGGTTATTCGCGTTTGTTCGTGAAATTTCATCGGAGTTTTCCGATCTTATAGGAAATTCGTATTCTGGCATGAAGATCGGGACCCGTAAAAAAGCACTTTGCCGGATCAATCCACAGGACAACCGGGGATTAGTATAAAAAAGGTATGTGAGGGCCGGAGCTCTGGCAGGCCTTTTCCTGCCTCCGCTCCGTGGCAGGGTAACTACCGGGACTTTATAAATACCTGCTGGCGGTTCGGCTGTACGCTCGAAGAGCCTTTCCGGAACGGTCGTGTACCATTTTTAAAAAGAGACGTGATGGCCGGCCTGTCAGCACTCGTCGATCATCTTCTTGACCATCTTCATGGTCTCGATCTTCCACTCGAAGTGCTTGATCATGCCTTCCTTCATCAGGATCTTCCCGTCGATCATCCTCTTCATGAGGATCTTCTTCTGGTCGTCCCCGAGGTATTCCCACATCTTCTCCATCATCATTTCCTTGGGCGACGGGCCCATGCCCATCCCCGGTCCTCCGCCATGTCCGTACACTGGTTTTCCACCTCCGCTCGTTCTCATGTCCGGATAGCCGAACGAAGCCCCGCTATATACCTCCCCCGATATATAGATTCTGGCGGTCAGCCCGGGTTTTCACGTGCTTTGGCGGTCAGGCGGTCTGAACGGTTCCCGGCAGCGAAAGACGTTTATTCCCCGGCGCCCTTGACCGTCCGGTATGGATGCGCACGTCAGGGCCGAATGGGACCGGTTGCGCACGGTCGCCCTCCACCGCCCGGGGATGGAGATGTTCTTCGGCCTCCTCGAACCCTATGCATCGCTGTACGACCGTGCCTTCTCCCAGGACGGTGCTCTCTCCGAGATACGGCAACTCGAGGAGATCCTCCACCGCGATTTCGGGGTCGGGGTTGTCCACCTGCGGGAAACGATCACGGCCCGTGCTGACGGCGACCCGGCCTTCCGGGACCGGCTGGTGGAGGCCGGGAGGGATTCGATCGCGTTCTCCGGTGACCCGGAGGAGGCCCGGCTGGCGCAGCGGGAGTTCGAGAAGACGACCGCCCTGCACGATGCCGGTTTCTTCTTCGATCTCATGCTCCTCCACCCCGTTGTCGGGTTATCGGCAGGCCCGGGCATCCGGGAGATCGACTCCTCGGTCACGGGACGGCAGCCCCTCTCGAACCTGTATTTCCTGCGCGACCAGCAGGCAGTGACGGCGAACGGAGTCGTGCTCGGGAGCATGGCAAAGCCCCAGCGCCGCCGGGAACCCGCGGTGACCCGGCTCTTCTGGGAGGCGACCGGCACACCGGTCACCGGGGAGGTCGAAGGATCCGGGACGTTCGAGGGCGGCGACTTTTTCCCGCTTGGCGATTTCGCGCTGGTCGGCACCGGCGACCGGACGGACCGGGCCGGGGCCGCCCGTTTCCTCGCATCCGGCCCGGGATACGACGAAATCGGGATCGTCCGGCAGCCCGCCCACCCGCTCGCGGGTGGAGGCGGGTACGATCCCATGGTGGCGATGCACCTCGATACATGGTTCAATGTCGCTTCCTCCGGTGTCGCAGTCGGTCTCGAACCCCTGATGCGGGAGGCGAGGGTCGAGGTGATGGCAAAGGACGGCGACGGGTACCGGAAGGAGGGGGAGGAGACCGACCTCTTCTCGTACATCCGGTCGAAAGGGTTCGACGTCATCGGCATCACCACGCTCGAGCAGATGGCGTTTGCTCCCAACTTCCTCTGCATCCGGGACGGGACGATCCTTGCCGTAGAGGTCGACCGCACCGCCCGGGAAGTGCTCAAAACCCTCGGGGAGAAGGCTGCGATGATGCCGTCCCGGTACGGCGCACTCCTGGCGCAGGCACGGAAAGACTACGAAAAACTCCGGCGGGAAGGCCAGTTCTTTCCCCACAAAAAGGAGATCTACAGCCACGATATCGATGCAGTCCCGGTCAGCCTCGTCAACCTCACCGGGGGGTACGGGGCAGCCCACTGCCTCACCTGCCCCATCCGGCGCGGGTGAGAAGCCCCGTTTGGAAAAATGCCTGCCGGCCGGCACAGGTTTTTTATAATCCCGGCCCCACAGTGCTCCCGTATGTCCCGAATGCTGCATTGCATACCGGTACTCCTCGTCCTGGCCCTTGCCGGGGCGCTCCTCACTGCCGGATGTACCTCGAATACCTATACGGCCCCGGCCACCGGGGCGCCCGCGACAACGACGAACATGCCCGAAATGCCCCCGGCTACCGCCGTCCCGATGGCGGAACCGACCCTGGCAACGACTGCGCCGCCCGCCCCGGCAGCGACCGGGACAGCCATGCCATCCACCACCGCCGCAGTTGACATAAGGGGCCTCGCATTCAACCCGGGATCGGTCACCGTCAGGGCAGGAGCAACCGTGACGTGGACAAACTTCGATGACGTGCCCCACACGGTGACGTCCCTCACGCCATCACCGGAGACGTTTAATTCCGGGTCCATCTCCAAGGGGCAGACCTTCTCCCGGACATTTACCCTGGCGGGCACGTACCCGTACACGTGCACGATCCACCCGTTCATGAAAGGAACGGTTATCGTCGTCCCCTAAAGAAAAACAGACCTTTTTTTACAGGCAGGGTT
>DASPUR010000025.1:0-3544 GCA_035622795.1 Methanoregula sp.
CGGGCTCCTCGCCGGGGTCACGCATTTTGCATCGTACGACAAGTGCACTACCCGGGTCCAGAGGGGGCCGGCCCGGTCGGGCCCATCCTCTCCGGGATGGGCGAAGTCGAAGGCTACGAGATCCACATGGGGGTAACCGAACCCGGCACGGACCGCGAGGCGTTCGGGGGCGACGGCCGGGCGAGCGACGACGGCCTCGTCTTCGGCACGTACATGCACGGCCTCTTCCAGAACCCGTCGGCGGCAAATGCCCTGCTCTCGTACCTGCACCGGAAGAAGGGTATCCCGTTCACGCCCATCCCTCCCGATGCTGTCGACCCGTACGATGCCCTGGCGGCGGTCTTCGCAGAGCACGTGGACATGGACGCAGTGGTGAGGATGGCGGTGGACCGCCGGTAAGAAGACAAGATACTCCGGAGAGCCGGTAACCTTCCCGCTGTTCCGGAAATATATATTATCCCGGACGCGAGAGCTACCGATCGGAACGATCATGTGCGGCCGGTACTCCCTCTGGGCGATCGATCTCGTGGGCCGGAGGTTCCGCGTCGTCGACCCGATGATCGGGTACCGGTCGCACTTCAATATCGCGCCGGCAACCGAGAACCCGGTCGTAATCGGGGGAAAGGACGGCAACCACCTCCGGGCGATGAGCTGGGGGCTCGTACCTTCGTGGACGAAAGATGTCCGGAACGCTGCGAAGCCGATCAATGCCCGTGCCGAGACGCTGCACGAGCGGCCGGCCTTCCGTGACCTGCTGAACCACAACCGCTGCATCGTGCCGGCCAACGGCTTTTTTGAGTGGAAGGCCGGCTGGTCCGGCAAGGAGCCGTACTTCATCGGCCTTGCGGAGAAGGAGCTCTTCGGGTTCGCCGGCCTGTACGATTCCTGGTCCGGGCCACAAAATTCCATCGTCTCGTACACGATCATCACGACGGAGCCGAACGACCTCGTGCGGCCGTACCACAACCGGATGCCGGTAATTCTCCGGAAGGAGAACGAGGACCGCTGGCTCTCGCCCTCGCCGCTTGCCGGCTACGAACTTCCGGAGATTCTCGCGCCCTATCCCGCAGAAGGGATGATTGCCTACCCGGTCCCGCCCCGGGTGAACGATGTCCTGGAGGACGGGGAGGAGCTGGTCCGGCCGGTAGCGGGCGGGCAGAGGACGTTGTGAATTCCTAGAGCTCGATGAAGATCTCGCCGCCCTCGACCGAGACACTGAAGACCGGCAGCGGCCCTGCTTCCGCCTCCTTCCCGCCAACGACCTTCCCGGTCCGTAGGTCGAACCCCAGCTTGTGGCAGGGGCAGAGGATCGTCCCTCCCTCGATCCTCCCGCCCGAGAGCCGGCAGCCCTTGTGGGTGCAGAGGTTCCCGGTCGCGAAAAGCTCGCCGCCCACCCGGGCGAGGAGGATCTGCCGGTCGCCGATCGTGACGCTGCGCAGCGGGACGTCTGCCATGTCCCCGGCCCGGCAGACTGCGGTCCTTGCCATACCCGCTCCTCTCCCGCTGCCGCGATAAGAAACCATCGGCAGGACCGGAGAGAACCTTCACCCGATCAGGTTCGTGATGCTGTGGAACCCTTCCCGCTGCCGGTCAGCGCACTTCACGGCGGTCGCCTTCGAAAAATCGACCCGTTCCGTGACCCGGCATTTCGTGCAATAGGCAAGCGAGGGGGACTTCACGAATTTTCCCCCCACCTCGAACTCCCGGCAGTGGATGCAGAACCCGCAGTTCTCGGTCGGCTCTCTCTTCTCGGGCAGGCACTGCACCGTTCCCTTCGTCACCGGGATCACCCGGTACTCGTCGTCCGCCATGGAATTTCTCCCGGGTATTCGTTTCCGCCCCGGGGATTAATAGCCTCCGGTCGGGATCCTCCACAGGCCGGTGTGCCCGCCGATAACCTCTCGCCGGTCATCGCTCACAGGCCATCGGGAATTATTCATCCGGGGATCTTCCCCGCTGCTCTCCCTCGCGAAAAAACAGCATGATTAAATCCCTCGCACGACCAACGATTTTCTCATGAAGGTGTGCATCATGTGCGGCGGGGAAGGGACCCGGCTCCGCCCGCTCACGTTCGAACGGCCGAAACCCTGCATCCCCATCGTCAACCGCCCGTCGATCCAGCACCTCGTCTCCCACCTCTCGAACCTCGGCTTCCGCGAGGTAGTCCTCACGCTCGGGTACATGGGGAAGGCGATCGAGGAGGCTCTCGGCGACGGCTCGTTCTTCGGTGTCGAGATCACGTACGTCCACGAGAAGTCCAAGCTCGGCACCGCGGGGAGCGTGAAGAACGCCCAGCACTACCTCGACGAACAGGACTTCCTGGTGGTCGGGGGCGACCATGTCACGGACTTAAACGTCCTCGAGTTCTACCGCATCCACCAGAAGGAGAAGGCCGCGACCACCATCGGGCTCATCTCCATCGACGACCCGGGCGAGTACGGTATCGCGGAGATCGATGCCAGCTACGAGATCAAGCGGTTCAAGGAGAAGCCCGCCCCGGGCGAGATCTTCTCCAACCTCGCGAGCACCGGGATGTACGTCTGCAGCCCGGAGATCTTCGACCATATCCCGCCCGCGACCAAGTACGACTTCGCCCGCGACCTCTTCCCCGCGCTGATGGAGGACGGGCATGTCCTGAAAGGGTGGCTCGCACGCGGGAACTGGACCGATGTCGGGAGCCCCCATTCCCTCCGGCAGGCAGAGCGCTGGAAGCTGCAGGACATCGCGTTTTCCGATATCATCGGCGACCTCTCCATGCACGGGGCCCAGATCCAGGGCCCGGTCCAGCTCGGCAACTCGATCACCTTGGGGAAGAACACCAAAGTCATCGGCCCGGTAGCCATCGGGCCCGGCACGATCATCGGCGACAACGTCCTCATCGGCCCGTACACGAGCATTGGCGACAAGTGCATCATCCGGAACAACGTGAAGATCTTCTCGTCCTCGCTCTACAACCGGGTCATCGTGGGCACGAACAGCACGATTTCCGGCAGCATCATGGACAACGACACCCACATCGGCGAGTCGTGCAGCATCGAGAACGATACCGTCATCGGCCCCCGGGTCGTCCTCCGCGACCGCGTCGTGGTCCACTCCAAGACCCGGCTCTGGCCCGAGGTCGTGGTGACCGACGGCACGGTCGTCAAGGAGCATGTGCTCAACGAGAAGTTCGACCTCAGGTACGAGGGGTCGTAGAACTTTTTTTACAAAAGCACTAGGCGATGGAAAATTGCGATGCCTCCCCGCCTCAGGGCCTCTCCGAGGCACGGCGGGGCAAATTACCGGTTTTATTATTGAAAGGTTGAGTAGTATCATTTTTTCGATGAATTATATATTACTCGCCCCCCCACCAAAACAAACTGCCTGCCAGTGGCGGTAGTTTGTTTGGAAGGGGGCGGGGGGCACTGGTGCTCTCCAATCTTTTTCAAAATCATCGCCACGCATAAGTGTTCCAAAAAAAATACTATACCTGATCTATGGCGATATTTTACCCGATGGTGGTCTCGGCGATCGCGGTGCTCGTGACGCTTTTGTATGCCTCATA
>DASPUR010000026.1:0-19791 GCA_035622795.1 Methanoregula sp.
CCAGGTCCCGGCGCTTGCCCTCGGGGGGCTCACAGTCGTCATCTCGCCCCTCATCTCCCTCATGAAGGACCAGGCCGATGGCCTTAACGGCCGGGGGATTCCTGCCGCCGCGTACACGGGTTCACTCGGGTTCCGGGAAAAGGCGGCAGTCGAGCGCGATCTGAAGGACAACGCGGTCCGGATACTCTTTATATCGCCGGAGAAGTGCGTCCAGCCCGGGTTCCTCGCACGGCTCAGGGAACTCCCGGTCCAGCTCATCGCGATCGACGAAGCACACTGTATCTCCGCCTGGGGCCACGACTTCCGCCCCGAGTACCGGCAGCTGGCAGTGCTGAAGCGCAGCTTTCCGCATGTCCCGGTCCTTGCCCTTACTGCAACTGCCATTCCCGAAGTCAGGAAGGACATCCGGGAGCAGCTCGGGCTTATCCGCCCGCGGGAGTTCGTGGGGAGTTTTGACCGGAAGAACCTCCGGTACCGTGTGGTAATGAAGCACAACCCGGTTGTGCAGCTCGTGGAGATCGCGGCCCGGCACCGGGGAAAGCCCGGGATAGTGTACTGCCTCTCCAAGAGCGGGACCGAGGAGATCGCGGGGGAACTGCAGCGCCGGGGGTTCCGGGCGCTGGCTTACCATGCCGGCCTGCCGAAGCCCGTGAGGGAGAAGGTCCAGGACGAATTTACCGCCGGCTGTTCCGGGATTGTCTGCGCCACGGTCGCGTTCGGAATGGGGATCGACAAGCCGGACGTCCGGTTTGTCGTGCATTACGATGTCCCGAAGAGCATCGAAGGCTACTATCAGGAGACCGGCCGGGCGGGAAGGGATGGAAAGCAGGCCGAGTGCGTCCTCCTTTACAGCCGGGCAGATGTGGACAGGGTGCGATCCCTCATCGCAGCCGATCGTACCGGTGGTGGAAACGCGAGGACGGCACTCCGCAAACTCGGGGAGATGGCCGCTTTCTGCGAGTCCGGAAGCTGCCGGAGGAAGTTCCTTCTCGCCTACTTTGGGGAGGAGTACGCACAAGAGAGTTGCGGCTCGTGCGACCGGTGCGAGGCGGGGCGGGAACTCTTCGACGGGACGGACATCGCGGCGTCGATCATTGCCTGCGCACAGCAACTCCCCGCAGGTTCCGGGGCCGGGCTGATTGCCGATGTCCTGGCGGGCTCCCGGAACGCTGACATACGAAAGGAAGGGTTCGACCTCCTCCCCGCGTACGGGACCGGCGGGAGCTACAGCAGGAAACAGTACCGGGCATGGGTCGGCGAGCTCGTGCGGTCCGGTGTCCTCGGGCGGGAGGGCAGGGGCGCGGGAATAACGCTTACGGAAAAGAGCGCCGCTGTGGCTGCCGGGGGGCTGCGTGTCATGCTCTCCGCCCCGCCCGGTACGGTAAAAGCCAGGCGCATTCGTTCGTCAATAAGCCGGAAAGGATAAAGGCCGAGTCAGTGCGGGACAGCTCCCTCAACCGGCAGGTCCGGGACGGGAGCGGAGCCTGCCGGGAGCCGGCTGGTCCCGGATCCATCGTCCCTGGTGAGATCCCCGAGGATCGCCGCCGTTGCCGCTTTATCGAGAGGCTGGTTGTCGTTCCCGCACTTGGGGGAGTAGATGCACGACGGGCAACCCTTCTCGCACCCGCAGTCGCGGATCAGCTCGTACGAGCTCGAAAGGATGCCGGGGAGGAGTTCGAAGGCCTTCTCGGAAAGGCCTATTCCCCCCTCGTACCCGTCGTACACGAAGATCACCGGCTTACCCTCGTCCCCGTACGCGGGGGAGGACAACCCGCCGATGTCCCACCGGTCGCACATGACGTGAAGGGGCATGAGCGCGATAATGGCGTGCTCCGCACCGTGGAGACCGCCTGCGGGATCGAGGCCTTTTGTTTCCAAGTCGCAGACAACCCCTTCTCCCGGCACGATCCAGAAGGCCCGTGTCCGGAACACGAGCGGCGGCAGGGAGAGGGGTTCCATACCGATGATCGTGTCCCCCCGCTTGATCTTGTAGCCGGTGTACTGCTCGGTCACTTCGACCTCCCCGAAGAAGCACGCGGCACCGCTGACCGTCCGCCGCCCGAGGACCTCTACGATCCGGAGGTCGACCTCCTTGAGAGGCTGGGTATAATAGTCCACCTCCGTCGGCACGGCCCGGACGAGGTGGAGGTCGAGGTCCATTTCCGTGACCACGTACGTTTCGCCCTGGTGGATCATGATGGCACCCTTGTGGGCCTCCCGGTAGGCCTGCCCCCGGTCCATTGTTTCGAGCAGCCTGCCATTGCAGAGGATGCGGAACGTTTCGCCTGTTGCCCCGCCAAGATGGACGGCTTCGGTGGCCCGCCCCCGGCCGGCATAGACCCACCCGCGACTGGTTTTCCGGAGAAGGTTGTGGGACGCGAGTTCAGGGAGAAGGACAGGGAGGGATGCGAAGATCTCCCGGTCCCGCTCCTCGTCGAGGGGGAGCTCCGCGGCCGCGCAGAGAAGGTGGCCGGAGACGATGTATGGGTTTTCTGTGTCGACGATTGCGTGTTCGTGCGACCGGCCGAAGAACTGGCCCGGGTGGTGCATGAAGTACTGGTCGAGGGGGTCGCCCTGGGCTACGAGGATCGAAAGGGATTCCGTGCCTTTCCTTCCCGCCCTGCCTGCCTGCTGCCGTGTCGACATCATCGTTCCCGGGAAGCCTGAGATGATGACCGCGTCCAGGGAACCGACATCGATCCCGAGTTCGAGGGCGTTGGTGGAGACGACCGCCTTCATCGATCCCTCCTTGAGCCTCCGTTCGATCGACCTCCGCTCTTCCGGCAGGTACCCCGCCCGGTACGCCGCAACCGCATCTGCGAGCAGGGCGGATCTCCGCCGCAGGTCTTCCCGGGCCCAGACCGTGACGAGTTCCGCCATCTTCCGCGAGCCGGTGAAGCAGAGGGTCTGGAGATCCTCCTTCACGCAGGAGACGAGAAGGTCCTTTGTCTCCTGGTGGGTCGACCGTTCGCCAACCCCGTCACGGAACGGGTTGTAAAGAACAAAGTGTTTCCTCCCCCGGGGCGACCCGTCATTATCGACCAGAGCGAACTCCCTTCCGGTGAGACGTGTGGCAAACTCCCGGGGGTTTGCAAGAGTAGCGGTGGAGAGGACGAACCGGGGATCGGACCCGTAATGCCTGCAGAGGCGGAGGAGGCGGCGGACCAGGAGCGCGATATGGGAGCCGAAGACCCCGCGGTACCGGTGAGCCTCGTCAATGACGATATACTGCAGGCCGGCAAGAAAGGGAGCCCATTTTGCGTGCCAGGAGAGGACCTGGTGGAGCTCGTGCGGGTTGGAGAGAACGATCCGGGAGTTCTCGCGG
Source organism: Methanoregula sp. (assembly GCA_035622795.1). Taxonomy (GTDB): domain Archaea; phylum Halobacteriota; class Methanomicrobia; order Methanomicrobiales; family Methanospirillaceae; genus Methanoregula. The sequence continues at coordinate 3,326 of DASPUR010000026.1, forward strand.
ATCGCAGCGCGCTTCGACTGGGGGGTATCGCCATCGTAGACAGCAGCCCGGGCCTCAATGCCGGTGAACCGGGAGATCCGGCCGAGCGTAACCAGCTGATCGTTGGTGAGCGCCTTGGTCGGGTAGAGGAAGAGCGCCCGGGAAGCAGGGTCGCGGGCGAGAGTCTCGAAGACCGGGATGGTGAAAGCGAGGGTCTTGCCGCTGGCGGTCGGTGTCGTGATGATGACGTTTTTACCGTCCTGCAGGAGCCCGATTGCCTCGCACTGGTGAGTATAGAGCCGGATCCCGTTTGCATCGAGGTAGCCGGCAAGGGCATCGTCCAGGGGCGCGTCGAGCGTCCCGAACGCCGGTGGTTCGGGGCCGGAGCTCTTTCGGTGAACGACCCTTGCCCGGTAGACAGGGTTCGTATCCAGGAGCCGGAGGAGATCCTCAACAGCCATACGAGTCCCCGAGCAGGATGATAAAGAGCAGGGCCAGGGAGAGGACGTCCTGCCGGTTGTGTTCGACAATGGGGACGAGAGGGCCGCAGTTCCCGGTCCGGAGGTACGTCTCATAAAATTCCGGCACCATCTGTCCCGGGATGTCGTCCTCCCGGAGGACCCCGAGTACCTCCTTCTCGAGAACGGAGAGGCGGAAAGAGGTGAACCGGTCTTTCCACCGCTGCCGGCTGAAGTGGAGCACGTCGTAATGGGGGATGCGCGACCGGGCGCTCATACCGTAGTAAGCCAGCCGGTCAAGGATGTACGGGAAATCGAACGACCTCCCGTTGAAGGTGACGAGCGCAGGGCGGTCACCGGAAAGGTGGTCCATAGTTGCGGCAAGCGCGGCCTGCTCCTCGCCGATGTCGCGGAGGAGGTACTGGTGCACGGTAAGCCCGCCAGCCCCGATCGTCCCGACGCCGAAAAGGGTGATGGGCCGGGAGAAGAGCCCCAGGGTCTCGATGTCGATGAAGACATAATCTTCAGGTTCGTGAAGCCCTGCTGTGCCCAATACGAGGGGGTGCGATTTCCGGTGCCGGCTGCCGATGAAGTCCATCAGCCCGCCCGGGTCCTGCGGGGAGAGGCGGGCGAGTGCCCGGGATGCTGCCAGCCGGTATTTCGGGTGGCGGGCCAGATCGCCCATGGTCAGGTAACCGCGTCCTTTAAGGACCCGTTCCGTCTTTCTGCCGATTCCGCGGACAAGCGTGAGGTCGGCAAAGAGATCGTTCCTGAACCGGTCTGTGTCGAACCGGAGAGGCGGCAGGTCGAAATGGTTTTTCAGGCAGAAACAGGTGCCGGCTTCGTTCCCGGTCTCGGTGCCGGCAAAGACGCTCCTGAAGGGAATCCCCTCGTACTGCGAGAGCAGGGAAGCGAGCTGCCTGCGGGCGCTCTCATACTCGGTCTGGAATACGAAGCTGTTCGAGAACCCCGCGGAAAAGGCGTTCCCGTCACGGACGACCTCATACTCCCGGAGGGAGTTCATGCGCTGCTGCCAGAGCTCACCCATCCCGGCCGGTACCTGCAGGACAGTCATGGTCAACAGGGATCAGCCGGAGGCGGTTATAAGAAGCGTGCCGCGGGGTGTGAAAGTGAGGCAAACGCTTAAAAACCTCCTGCGTGCCAACCCGGTTAGCAGATGATCACCATCTTCCAGCACGGGAAAGACGAGGGCCCGGGGACCATAAGGGAATACCTCCGGGCAGAGCTGCTCCCGTTCAGGCTCATCCACCTCTATGACGGGGATGCGGTGCCGGCTGAACTCCCGGAAAAGCTGATCGTGCTCGGCGGCCAGATGAGCGTGAACGACGCGCAGGAGTACCCGTACTTCGATGCCGAAAAGTCAGTTATCCGCACCATGGTCCAAAAAGGCCGGCCGGTGCTCGGGATCTGCCTCGGTGCCCAGATGATAGCCTCGGCTTTCGGGCAGGAAGTCCGGAAAGGGGAGCGGGAGATCGGATGGACAACGGTACAGGGGTGTTTCCCTGCCTGGAACGGCGCTTTCGGAGAACGTTTCTCTGTCTTCCACTGGCACGATGAGACCTTTAATCTCCCCGCGGGGTCCACCCTCCTCGTGAAGGGTGACACCGTGCGGAACCAGGCGTTCCGGCTGGGAAGCGCAGTCGGGGTCCAGTTTCATCCCGAAGTCGATGCGGACATTATTTCCGCGTGGGCGGCATCCCTTCCGGCGCCGGCAAGGGATGACCTCGCGGCGGGGTCCGGGGCCTGCCTGGGGAGCGCGAAGGACCGTTGCCATGCTCTCGTTGCCATGTTTACGAGGGGGTGGGTTCCATAAAGGACGTGAAAGGTTTTCTCATCGACCTCGACGGTGTCATGTATACCGGGGACAAGCCCGTTCCGGGGGCAAAAACCGCAATCCGGTTCCTCGAGGAATCCGGCTGCTCGTACCGGTTCGTTTCCAATACAACCCGGAAAAGCAGGGGGACGATCGCGGGACAGCTTGCCCGTATGGGGCTTGATGTTCCCGAACGTTTCATCTTCACACCCCCCCTTGCCGCGGCTGCGTACATAAAACAGGCAGGCAGGGACCGGTGCTGGTTCCTCATCACGGGCGACGCTGACCGGGACTTCGGGCAGGCCTGCCGGGCACCCCGCGACGGGGGCGTCGATTTCGTGGTTATCGGGGACGCGGGGGAGAAGGTAACCTACGAGAGCATGAACACCGCGTTCCGCCATGTCATGGGAGGTGCTGGGATCATCGCCCTCGAAAAGGACCGGTACTGGATGGCACCGGGAGGCCTCTCCCTCTCGGCCGGGCCCTTCGTCGCCGCACTGGAATATGCGACCGGGACTGCCGCGGTGGTCGTCGGCAAGCCCTCGCCGGAATTTTTCCGGCTCGCTCTCGACGATATGGGGATAGGCCCGCACGAGGCGGCGATGATCGGTGACGATATCGCGACCGATATTGCAGGCGCACAGGCCACCGGCATGCAGGGGGTCCTTGTGCGGACCGGGAAGTTCCGTGAGGAGAGCCTCCGCACATCGCCCGTGCGGCCTTCGGTTATCATCGGCTCGATCGCGGATCTTCCGGAGATCCTCTGGCAGCAGGCAGACCGGCGCCGGGATGCAGGTCCATGACCAGCAGGGCCGGGTATCTGGGGTACGGCCTGGTCTTTGCCGCGGCATTCCTCATATCGGCAGCAGTAGCCGGGCACTTCCTGCCCGGGAGCCGGGTGATAGCGCCGCACATCGACCCGGTCATGGACGGTTCCCCTCCGATAATCTCCAGCCAGACATTCCCCTTCGAGCAGTGGACGGTTACCATTACGGTCCCGGTCAACAGCTCGGTCTACCACGGCGCCCGGCTCGCGGACAAGTCGGTTGTCATCTACGGGAATATCTCTGAGAACGTCTGGCTTGCCGACAGCTACCGGTCCATGATGAATGACCCCTCGCAGGCTCCGCTGTACGATGCCCTGGCGGGGGCGTTCCGGAACGTGCGGGCAGCCAGGAACCTCACATCGGATGAGTACATCGAACTGATGGCACTCTACGTGCAGTCCTTCCGGTACGAGTCCGTCCCGGAGAACCCTCCGAAATTCCCGGTCGAGACGGTCGTGGAACGGGCCGGCGACTGCGATGACAAGAGCCTGCTCCTCGCCGGACTCCTCACCCACGAAGGTTACCGGGTCGCTCTCCTTTCCTTCGGCCCGGAAGCCCACATGGCAGTCGGTATCGGGTCCGGCACCTACCTCTACAAAAATACCGGGTATGCTTTCCTCGAGACCACCAACTTCTCCTACGTGGGGGTCCCTACGGAAGTGCTCGAGAGCGGCCTTGCCCTGCGGTCGGATCCGGTCGTGATTCCCATCGGGAACGGGACGCTGTTGTACGGGAGCGGGGACGAGACCCGGTATATCAGCGATGCCGGGAACGTTACCGGGGCACGCGCTGATGCCATGGAGCCACATATCAGGGCAACGGCAAACGACCTCGACGCAAAACAAGCCGCAATAGCCTCGCTCGAAGCCCGGATGGCCGGTTTTCGGGACTCAGGGGACATGACCCAGTACAACGGCAGGATCCCCGAACACAATGACCTCGTGACAGCGTACAATACCGAACTCTCCGGCTACCAGCAGGACTATGCCCTGTACCAGCGCTACGCGGAGATCCACAACTACATTCTCCTCAATGTCTTCAACCGGAAAGGCGTCTACACGTTCGTCCGGAACAATATGACATCCTGAGGATACAGGTCACTCGTCGGCTGACAGAATCCCGGTGCAGAAAGAACCGGGCCGGTCCTGTCCGGGGCCCGTCACCCCCTGCAGTCGTTCAACTGCCTGTTCGCAGTACCGGCGCGACACGTCGATGCCGATGAAGCGCCGGCCATTTTTACGTGCGACGAGCGTAGTTGTCCCGGCACCATTGAACGGGTCCAGGACGATGTCGTTCCGGTACGAGAAGAGTTTCATGAGCCGCCGGGGCAGCTCTTCGGGAAACATCGCGGGGTGACCATAGTCCTTCATCCGGATCTCCGGGGGGAACGACCACTTCCCGAGGACCCACTCCTTGAACTCATCGGGGGTGATATCGATGTCCTCCCGGGCACCCGCCTTCTTATGGGACTCCTTGTCGAAGACTTCGATGAACTCCCAGGTATACTTGATGTACGGCATGGACGGGGACTTCCAGCTCCCCCATGCCGTGTACTTCGCATTATAATTGTTCTTCTCCCAGAGAAACTCCGCTTTCCAGAGGAGGCCGAGGCCGCTGAGCTGGCGGGAGATGATGTGGTGCGTAGGGACATAATCGGAGAAGAGCGGCTGGACGTTGACCGCGATCCGCCCCCCGGGCCTCAGGACCCGTGCGCATTCCTTCCACACGACGTTCAGTTTCGCGAAGTACTCGTTCCATTCCCGGGTGTCGTCCAGGGGGTCCTGGGCATAGGAATGGCCGAAGTTGTAGGGGGGTGAGGTGATGACAAGGTCGATGCAGCCGTCCGGGATCCGGCTGAGGGCCTTCTTCGCATCCCCGCAGATGATCCGGTTGATCAAGGGGAGGACCCCCGGGGGGTCTGCGGATGGCAGGAGCTGGTTTTTATCTTTTGTCCCTTGCCGGACCTTTGCCTTGCCGGCCTTGTCTGAAACCTTCTCCGGCCTCATGGGGCTGATTTTCACCTGTACTATCTTTGGGCAGGATACCTTAAAGGATGAGGAGGCACCCGTTTTGGGCTTGTATGAAATCCTGACCGGTAAGAAGCGTTTAATGCAGGCGTCACCATACCTTGTTCGATCGTTCAATGCTGCAGATAGAAGACCTCCACGTGAATGTCGGCGAGAAGGAAGTCCTCCACGACATCAACCTCCATATCGGCGAGGGGGAGACTCACGTCCTGCTCGGCCCCAACGGGTCAGGCAAGACCACGCTCCTCATGACGATCATGGGCTTCTCGAACTACACGATCACCCAGGGGAAGATCGTGTTCAAGGGAGAAGACGTGACGAAGATGCATGCCCACGAACGGGCGAAGCGGGGCATCGGCATGCTTTTCCAGCGCCCCCCGACCATCTCCGGCCTGAAGCTGGGCAAGCTCCTGACCGCGATCTCCCGGAACAAGACGGAGAATGTCCCCGAACTCGCCAGGTCCGTCCACATGGACCGGTTCCTCGAACGGGACATCAACAAGGGGTTCTCAGGCGGCGAGATCAAGCGGAGCGAGATCCTCCAGCTCATGATCCAGAACCCTGACTTTATCATGCTCGACGAACCGGAGAGCGGTGTCGACCTCGAGAACATCTCCCTCATGGGGACGGCGATCGGCTCGCTCCTGGAGAAGGAGAAGAAGATGAGCAACCGGCAGAAAAGCGGGCTCGTGATCACCCACACCGGCTATATCCTCGACTACATCGAGACCGACCGCGGTCATGTGATGTGCGACGGCCAGATCCGGTGCCACGGGAACCCGAGGGAGATATTAAAAGACATAAAACAGCGGGGTTACAAGGAGTGTCTCGAATGCCGCCAGAGCTAAAAGTCCCCGAATTATCCAAAACCGATAAGGAAAGGCTCGCCCAGGCAGGGATCGAATTCTCGATGGCGAACCGGTGCGGGAGCTACCTGCAGATGGACCAGGACGTGGTCCATGCCGAATGTTCTGCAGAAGGCATCGAAGTCCTCTCGTACAAACGGGCCATGGAAAAATATGCCTGGCTCAGAGAGTACGAGTGGAACGTCGTTTCAAAGGACAAGGACGAGATCACGAAATACGTAGCAGACCAGAAGGACCCGAAGGGGTACGTGATAATCGGGCACAAGGGATCGAGCAACGTCGTCCCCCTCCAGGCCTGCCTCTTCCTCGGGAAGGAGCAGATCCAGCACGTTCACAACATCATCATCGCCGAAGAGGGCTCCGAGCTCCACATCATCTCCGGATGCACGAGCGGGGAACATGTCGGAAGGGGCGGGGCGCACTACGGGGTCTCGGAATTTTACGTGAAGAAGAATGCGAAGATCAGCTTCACGATGATCCACAACTGGAGCGAGAATATCGAGGTCTTCCCCCGGAGTGCTTCGGTAGTAGAGGAGAACGGGGTCTTCCTCTCCAATTATGTCTGCATGCAGCCCGTCAAAAAAGTCCAGATGTACCCGACGGCGACCCTGAAGGGGGAGAATTCCGTGGCACGGTTTTCAAGCGTCGTGATCGCTTCCGCCGAATCGTACATGGACCTCGGCTCACGGGCTGTCCTCGAGGGAAAAGGGGCAAGCGCCGAGCTGATTACCCGGGCCATCACCAAGGGAGGGACCATCATATCCCGCGGGCATATCAACGGGAAGACCGCCGGAACCCGGGGTCACCTCGAGTGCAAGGGCCTCATCCTCCGGGACGGGAGGATCTACGCGATTCCGGAGATCGAGGGGTCCGTCGTCGGGACGGAGCTCTCCCACGAAGCGGCGGTCGGCAAGCTTGCCCGGGACGAGATCGAGTACCTCATGTCCCGGGGGCTCGACGAGGACGAGGCTACCGCGACGATCATCCGGGGGTTCCTTGACGTCAAGATCACGGGCCTCCCGGAGGCCCTCCAGCAGCAGATCGACGCCTCGATCGATGTTGCTGAAAAATCCGGGTTCTGAAAAAAAAACGTATGGCCGACTACCCCCGCGCCGACGAACGGATGAGGATGGTGGATCTCCAGATAGCTGCCCGGGGGATCCGCGACCCCCTCGTCCTCGCTGCCATGCGGGATGTCCCGCGGCACCTCTTCGTCCCTCCGCCGTACGACCGGAATGCATACGACGACAGCCCGCTGCCAATCGGGAACGGCCAGACCATCTCGCAGCCCTACATCGTCGCCCTTATGACCGAACTCCTCAGGCCGGAGCCCGGGCACCGTATCCTCGAGATTGGGACGGGAAGCGGTTACCAGGCCGCGGTCCTTGCAAAGATCGTGCAGAAAGTGACTTCTGTCGAGCGGCTCCCTGAAGTCGCCGGTCTTGCACGGAGGAACCTCGGCGCTCTCGGTATATCGAACGTCGATATAATTGTAGGCGACGGGACGCTCGGGTACCCGGGAAACGCCCCCTATAACGGGATCATCATTACCGCCGCTACTCCGGATGTCCCGGAACCCCTCATCGGCCAGCTCGCGGAAGGGGGGAGGCTGGTGGCCCCGACCGGCGGGAGAGACGTACAGGAGCTGCAGGTGCTGAGGAACCGGGGCGGGACCGTCACCCGGGAATCCCATGGCGGGGTCCGGTTCGTACCCCTCATCGGCAGGCACGGATGGCCGGAGTACTGACCATGAAGCTGCACGATATAACGAGGCCGCTCTCACCGCGGTCACCGGTCTATCCGGGCGATACCGTCCCTTCATTCGACCGGGAAGAGAGGGACGGGTATCTCATCACAGACCTCGGGATGAGCTCGCACTCGGGGACCCACATCGATTCGCCGGCCCACTTCCTTCCCGGGGGCCTCACGATCGACGAGCTCCCGCTGGCCAACCTCATAGGGAAGTGCCGGGTGATCGATCTCACCGGTGCAAGTCCCTTAATCACTGCAAGCCAGCTCGGGGGCAGGATCGGGGGCGCGACGCGGATCCTCCTGAAGACCTCGTTCTCGGGCACCGGGGAGTTTGCCGAAGACTTCCCCGCCATCGATATTTCCGCGGCACGAATGATGTCCGCCCGGAAGACCCGGTGCGTGGGGATCGATTCGATGTCGATCGAGCGGTTCGGCAGCGACGGCTCCGTCCACCGCGAACTCCTTGGGAACGGTTGCAGCATCATCGAACTCCTCGACCTCTCCGGTGTCGGGGAGGGTGAGTACCATATGATCGCGCTGCCGCTCCGGCTCGAAGGTCTCGACGGGGCACCTGCGCGGGTCATCCTTATGGAGGGGGAAACAGGATTATGGACCTGATCGTCGGCTCTGTGGAAAGGATCCGGGAGATGATCGAGAATTGCGGCTGCGAAGAGGGCGACATCGTCCTGCGGACCGACCCGGATGTCGTCAACTGCCAGTACGAGCGGGGGGCGTGCATGGTTGCGTCTTTTGGGGGAAAGACCGCCCAGTTCGTCACCGACAACCCGGTGAGTGCCCTCACGAAGCTGTCGTTCCTGTTCGGGGCGCCTCTCTCGTCCCCGCAGGCCCGGAGCGCGGCCGCGGCGGTCGTAAATGTCCTCGCAGGGTTCTTCTCCCTCTCCCGGGTGCAGCATGCCTGTCCCCGTAGAGACCACATGGCCTGCAGGGAAGAGCTCAAAGCGATCCTGAACGGAAAAAAGATCTACTGTACCGGGGACATGCAGGTCATCCCAGCGGAGTTTTCGGGAATGGTCACCGGGAGCCCGGAAGCCGCTGACATTATTCTCTTCAACGGAGAGGGAACCACAGGCCCTGATGCGGGGGATATAATCACCGCATTCCGGGGCCAAAAAGAGATCCTCTGCCTCGGCCCGTCGACTTCGGCTGTCGCAAGGCTCTACGGCCTTTCGCACTGGTGCCCGTACGGTTCCTGACCGAAAACGGAGTTGCCGGCGATCCGTCAGTCTCCCGCAAACTATCGGCACGGCCGGTTCCCCGCCGGGAGAACAACCACGATAAACTCTTTAAAAAAAAACGGATCAATACTGTAGCATGCTCTTCGGGTCTTCGGGTATCAGGAGGAAATTCGACCAGACGCTCATCGACACAGCGCTCAGCGTCGGCTCCGCCCTCGCGTTCCGGTCTTCCGGAATCGTTGTCGGGATGGACACCCGGACGACCGGCCCGCTCCTCACGAATATGGTCGTTGCCGGGATCCTCGGATCCGGTGGCACGGCATTCACCGCCGGTATCTCCCCGACACCTTCGATCGCGTTTGCCACCCGTACTGCGCAGGCAGGGTGCATGGTGACTGCATCCCACAACCCGGAGGAATATAACGGGCTCAAACTTTTCAATCCTGACGGCTCATCCTTCACCCGGCCCCAGCAGGCCGAGATGGAGGAGCTCCTCGCGACCCCGCACTGGACCGACTGGAAGCACCAGGGAAACGAGCGGCATATCGATGCGATAACGCCCCACCGGGATGCGATCCTCAATGCGGTATCGGTGAAGGAGGGGACCAGCGTGATCCTGGACTGTGGCAACGGCGCCGGATGCACGATGAGCCCGGCTCTCCTCACCGAAGCGGGAGCAAAGCCGGTCTGTATCAATTGCGACCCTTCAGGCCACTTCGGGAGACCCTCGGAGCCGCTGGAAGAGAACCTCCCCTACCTCGGGGAGATGGTCCGGAAACGCGGGGCGAACTGTGCAGTCGTCCACGACGGCGATGCCGACAGGATGATGGCGTTCGATAACCGCGGCCGGTACATCGGCGGGGACAGCCTGCTCGTTCTCTTTGCAAAATATCTCGGGGCAAAACGGGTCGTGACCACGAGCGACGCCTCGATGGTCATCGAGCAGGTTGCCGATGTGAAGAGGACGTCCGTGGGCGACACGTTCGTCTCGGAGCAGCTCCTCAGCTGGGGGGATTTCGGCGGGGAGCCCTCGGGCGCATGGATCTTCCCGAAGATCTCGTACTGCCCGGACGGGCCGTACGCGGCGGCCCTTTTCTGCGAGATCGCTTCGGAGTGGAATGTCGCCGATGAGATCGATTCTATACCGGTGTACCCCATCCTCCGTGAATCCATGCCGCTCGAGACCGCACGGGAGACTGTACTTGCCCTGGGTGCAGAGAGTCCGACCGACGGTATCAGGGTCGCTGAGGAGGACGGGTGGTTCCTCATCCGTGCGAGCGGGACTGAGCCGAAGGTCCGCATCACTGCGGAGGGATTAAATCAGGAATCTGCGAAGAGAATGCTCGCAAGAGCTCGTGATCTCTTACGGAAAAGGGAAAACGCTTAAATCCATTAAGGCGGGTTGTTACGTATGGATTGTGTCGTTCTCGCCGCAGGAGAGGGGAAACGGATGCGCCCTCTCACTACGAAACGCCCGAAAGTGATGCTCCCTTTGGCAAACCGCCCGATGGTCGAGCACCTTGTCCTTGCAGCCCGGGAGGCGGGGATCAGGAATTTCGTTTTCGTTGTGGGCTATGGCGAACGGGAGATCCGGAACTATTTCAGAGACGGCTCCCAGCTGGGAGTTACGATCTCCTATGCCCCCCAGCGCCAGCAGACCGGCACTGCCGATGCGCTCCGGTCGGCACGGGACTTCGTATCGGGAAAATTCCTTGCGCTCAACGGTGATATGATCGTCACGAGCGGGGACCTCGCCCGCCTGCAGACATGCCCCGCGATGTGCATGGGAGTGAGCACGACCGATCACCCCTCCGACTACGGCGTTGTACGGATCGAGGACGGAAAAATAACCGCGCTTGTCGAAAAATCCGCCCGCCCGGACTCGAACCTCATCAATGCGGGGGCCTATCTTTTCGACGACCATATCTTCGAGCTCGTTGACAGGGTGAACCCGTCTTCCCGGGGCGAACTCGAACTCACCGACGCACTCGCGGACCTCATCTCCGGAGGAAAACTCTCTGCCTACCAGCTCTCCGCCTGGATGGACGTGGGACACCCATGGGACATGCTGGAGGCCAACGCTGCCCTGATGGCCCCCCTGGAGTCCGAAAACCGGGGGACGATAGAAGAAGGTGTCTCCCTCTCGGGTACGGTGATCGTCGGCGAGGGGTCGGTTATAAAATCCGGGACGTATATTGAAGGGCCCTGCATCATCGGAAAGGACTGCAGGATCGGCCCGCATGCCTTCATCCGTGGTTCGACGAGCATCGGGGACGGGTGCCACATCGGGCACTGCTCCGAGCTGAAGAACTCCATAATCATGGCCGGGACAAAGGTGCCCCATTTCAACTACATTGGCGACTCTGTCATCGGAAGCGGGTGTAATTTCGGGGCGGGGACAAAAAGTGCCAATCTCCGGCACGATCATGCGAACGTCCGGGTCTGCGGAAATGATACCCGCAGGAAGAAGTTCGGTGCGGTGATCGGGGACAATGTGCAGTTCGGCATCAACTGCTCGATCAATGTCGGGGCGATGATAGGCAGCAACGCCTCGTTTGCGCCGGGATCGTACATCGAGGGTTGTATTGGAGAGAATTCAAATATCCGGTAGGTAGGAACATGCAGGCAGTCATACTCGCAGCAGGAGAGGGGAAACGGGTCAGGCCCCTGACACGGAGCCGCCCGAAGGCAATGATCCCGGTCGCAAACCGCCCGATAATAGCATATGTCATCGACGCCCTGGTGAAGAACGGCATCCGTGATATAATCGTGGTGGTCGGGTACCGGAAGGAACAGGTCACCCGGTTCCTGAACCAGCTTGAAATTCCGGTCAGCGTCGTGGTTCAGGACAAGCAGCTGGGCACCGCGCATGCACTGAAATGCGCCGAATCCTCCATCACGGGCGATTTCCTGCTGCTTCCCGGGGACAACTACATCGATCACCACTCGATTGCCCGGATTAAGGAGACACGGAACGCCATGCTCGTGAAAGACCATCCCAGTCCCTCGAATTTCGGGGTGGTGACCCTGCGGGACAACCATGTCACGAGCATCGTGGAAAAGCCCCAGCACTCCCAGAGCTTCATGGTCAGCACCGGGATTTACTCGCTGACAAAGCAGTTTTTTGGCTTCATTCGGGAGACTGATGTTACGGACGCCGTCACACGGATGCTCGCTGCCGGGGAGAAGATCCAGGCCGTGGCCGCCGATGACTGGCAGGACGCAATCTATCCCTGGGACCTGCTCCGGATGAACGCCCGCCTGCTCAGGACACTCCCCTCAACAAGGGAAGGGACCGCGAGCCGGCAGGCGACTGTGCAGGGCACGGTCCAGGTCGGAAAAGGGACGATGATCGATGCAAACACGGTCATACGCGGCCCCGTAGTCATCGGGAACGACTGCGTCGTCGGCCCGAACTGCTGTATCATGCCGAATACCAGCATCGGTTCCCGGGTGACGATCGAGCCGTTCACGTATGTCGGGAATTCCCTGATCATGGATGACGCGGGGATCGGATCCCATTCGAGGATCGTGGATGCTATTATCGGCGAGCGCTGCTCCCTTGCCGACCATACCTCGACCGCGACCGGCGAGAGCCTGATGGAGATCGAGGAGACGGTCATCCGTCCCGGGTTCGGGGCCGTGCTCGGGGACCAGGTCTCCAGCGGTTCAAATACGGTCTTCCGGAACTGCATCGTGGGAAACAACGTGAAAATAGGCCCGGCTCACAGCGTGGCTTCCAGCATCCTCCCCGACGATACCGTGGTGATCTGAATTGTGCGGGATCGTCGGGTATATCGGCCGACGTAACGCGGCACCGGTGGTTGTCGAAGGCCTGAAAAAACTGGAGTACCGGGGGTACGACTCGTTCGGGGTTGCGACCACCGGTGAACGGCTCGAGGTTGCCAAATTCCAGGGACGCATCGGTGAGAACGCGGCGAAGAGCGCGGGGCTTCCCGGAAAAGTTGCCATAGGCCACACGCGGTGGGCGACGCACGGGATCCCCAACCAGACCAATGCGCACCCGCATACCGACTGCCACGGCCGCATCGCGGTTGTCCACAACGGGATCATCGAGAATTACGCCGAACTGAAGAGGGATCTGGTATCCCGCGGTCACTCCTTCCGATCGGAGACTGATACCGAGGTCGTGGTCCACCTCATCGAGGAGGAGTACGCGAAGTGCCGGGACCTGCTCACCGCCGTGAAGGGGGCGCTTCCGCAGCTCACCGGATCCTACGCGCTGCTGGTCATCACCGCCGGTGAGGACCGGATCATCGCGGCGAAATGCGCAAGCCCCCTTGTGCTCGGCGTAGGGGACAAGGAATTTTTTGCCGCTTCCGACATGACCCCCCTCATCGAGTACACGGAACGGGCGATCTTCCTCGAGGAGGAGGATATAGCCGATATCACGAGGTCCGGGATCCAGATCTCGAACAACGGGAACACTGTTACGCGGGAGATAGAGCTCATCGACTGGTCGGTCGACGACGTAAAGAAGGGCGGGTTTGCCCACTACATGCTCAAGGAGATCTTCGAGCAGCCACAGGCGTTCTACAACTCCCTCCACGCTGCCGAAGGTGCTCTCCCCGCTGAGGTCCGCAACCCCCAGCCCTTCACGCTGGTTGCGTGCGGGTCCTCGTACCATGCCGGGTTGATATTCCGCTACCTGCTGGAAGAGGCGTGCACCATGCCGGCGCGTATCGAGTTCGGCTCGGAATTCAAGTACTTCCCTCCCCCGGTAGAAGGGACCGTGATCGGGATATCCCAATCCGGGGAGACAGCGGACACGATCTCTGCTATCCGGCAGGCAAAAACGCACAACTGCACCACCATCGCGATCACCAACGTGCTCGGGAGTTCCATAAGCCGGATCGCGGACCATACGCTCTTCATGCGGGCGGGCCCCGAGATCAGTGTCGCGGCGACCAAGTCGTTTATCGCCCAGCTCGCGGTGCTGATGCAGATCGTCAACCAGCTCTGCGACCGGAAATACGACGAAATCCTGGTGCAGGGGCACCGGGCGATCGAGGAAGTGCTCCTCATGGACTTTATGGAGGCCGTCGATCTCTGCAAGGGTGCGGAGAGCATTTTCTTTGTCGGCAGGGGGCCTTTCTACCCGGTTGCACTGGAAGGTTCTCTCAAGATGAAGGAGATCTCGTATATCCACGCCGAGGGCTACGCGGCAGGCGAGCTGAAACACGGCCCCTTCGCACTCCTCTCCCCGCAGACACCGGTCATCGCGCTCTGCCTGCCCGGAGACACCTACCACGTGATGATCTCCAATATCAAGGAGATGAAGGCGCGGGGGGCGCCGGTCATCGCACTGGGCGCTGATGGCGACGAGGAACTGGGTGACGTGGTCGACCTCTTCATCCCCCTCCCGGGCAGCCATACGTTCACAAGGATACTGACCGCAATAGTTGCGGTCCAGCTCCTCGCGTACCATACCGCGGTCTCCCTTGGGCGGGACGTCGATAAGCCAAGAAACCTTGCAAAGAGCGTGACAGTCGAATGAAAGAGTACGGCAGGAATACGATCGGTACCGGTGCACAGATTTTCGAGCCGGTAACCCTGGGTTTTCCCTCGCGGGAAAATTTCAGCAAACCGGATTTTGCCGGTGTAACCATAGGGAAGAATGCCGTTATCCGGTCCGGGACCATCATCTACTGCGATGTCACTATCGGGGACGACTTCCAGTCGGGGCACAACGTCATGATCCGGGAAAAAACGAAGATCGGGGACCGGGTCGCGATCGGTACGGCGAGCGTTATCGAGGGGAATACGACAATCGGCAGCCACGTGAGTATCCAGAGCATGGTCTATATCCCCACAAATACACGGATAGAAGACCATGTTTTCATAGGGCCCAACGCCGTCCTGACCAACGACCGGTATCCGCCAACCTCCATCGGCGGCCTCAACGGCCCGGTCATCAGGAATGGCGCTGCGATAGGTGCCAACACCACCCTTCTGCCGGGTGTATGCATCGGAGAAGGCGCGCTCGTAGCCGCCGGTTCGATCGTCACCCGCGACGTCCCCCCCCGGATGCTGGCGATCGGCAGCCCGGCACGGATCCGGGACCTGCCGGAAAAAATAACCACCGCCCATAAATAATGCGGGCTGCCGGGGGCCCGGATCCTGCAGTAGTGGTGTACCGGTCTACCGTTTTTCCATTTCACCTGAGCAAAAGAAATCTCCGGAACTAACACCTGATGGTTATCCTGCCCGGGGCCGGCAGATTCCACCGGTACGGGATACCTCTATTCCAAATGTCCCCGGAAAGGGCTCATCGTACCGCATCCACATTTATTAACGTACGGCACCAAAACCTACACTCCGGAAAGGTGAATCCATGGTTTCTTTTGATCTGAAAAACCGGCGGATGTATATCATTGCCGGCCTGGTAGCTTTTTTTTCCCTCTTTGCCCTCTGGGTCCGGCTCATCCCGATGTTCTCGATCGGGCATTCGGACATCCTGTTATCGGTAGGGAGCGACGACCCCCTCTATAATCTCCGCCAGGTCGAGCAGATCCTCGCAAATTTCCCGAATTACAGCTGGTACGACCCGATGACCCTCTTCCCGACCGGGTCGGATATTTACTGGGGCCCGCTCTTCCCGACGATTATTGCCACGGTCTGCCTCATTACCGGGGCCGTGACCCGCCCCGAAATTATTGCTACCGGGCTGGTCATTCCCCCGCTGATGGCTGCTCTTATCGTTGCGATCATGTACTTCGTCGGCAGGTCCTGCGGGGACTGGAAAACCGGCCTCCTTGCCTCGGGATTCACCGCAGTGGTATCGGGCCAGTTTTTCTACCGGTCGTTCTACGGGTACATGGACCACCATATCGGAGAGGTGCTCTTTTCCACACTCTTCTGCCTGATATACATGTACGCAGTCTTTTCTGAGAAGGATACTCCCGTTGACCTGAAATCTATCCTCTCCCAGCGAAAAATCCTGCTCGTTTCCGTATGCGCGGGGATTGCGTACGTGTTCGGACTTCTCCTTATGCCTACGATGATCCTCTTCGCGATGATCGTCGGGATATTCACGCTCGTCCAGTTCATCATCGATTTCTTCAGGGACAGGTCGGGCGGATACCTTGTCGTTATCAACACGATCGTTTTCGCCATTGCCATGATCGGGCTCCTCCTCTTTGGTTTCAAGAGCCCGGGGATCGACCTTTCCACCTACTCCGTCGGCCACATCTATGCATACCTCATCCTCATTAGCGGAACATGGGTATTGTACCTCCTGGCCCGTGTTCTCAGGGGAAAAGAGAAATATATGTATCCGGCAGCAATCGCCGGTATCCTCCTTATTTCGACAGCTGTCCTCTTTTTCCTCAGCCCGCAGCTCTTCAACCTGTTCATTGTCAGCCTGTACCAGTTCTTCGGGCAGGCAGCAGTAACCAACACCGTAGAGGAGGCAAGGGGATGGGCACTCGATCAGGCCTGGACAACGTTCAATTACGGACTGATCCTGATGACCGGTGGGGCTATTGTCATGCTGTACAAGAATAT
>DASPUR010000027.1:0-3373 GCA_035622795.1 Methanoregula sp.
ACTCGAAGGGTCGGAGATCACCGGCTGCTCTGCAACGGGGCAGGGCGGCGCCATTGCGAACCGGGACGGTTCCACGCTCTTCCTGATCGGTTCCCGGATCGCCGGGAGTTCCGCTGCGTACGGCGGCTCAGTCTTCGATGACCAGGGATCGCTCACCTTTGCCCTCGGCTCGACGATCACCGGCAGTTCGGCGACGTACGGCGGGGCAATCTTCCACGATAACGGGAACACGCTCACGGTCATCGGATCGGAAATTGCACAGAGCTCGGCTGCCCGGGGCGGTGCGGTCTGGACCGGGAACGGATCGGCGTTCGCACTCCTTGACTCGGTGATCGCGGACAGTACCGCGGGCTACGGGGGAGCGGTATACGACAGCGGCCGCTCCCGTTTCTTCGCGATTAATACCTCTTTCTCCAACTGCTCCGCGACCGTGTCGGGCGGGGCGATCCATGCGACCGGCAGCGATCTAATCACCGGGGTTGCGGCCTCCACGTTCTCGGCCTGCACTGCCCCCGGCGCGACGGGCGGAGCCATCGCGTTCGACACCATCGATAACTTCAGCGTAACAAGCTCAACCTTTACCGGCTGTTCTGCCGGGGACGGGAGCGCTGTGTTCAGCAACGGCAGCACCGGCACCCTGCATCTCTCCCGCGTGGTTCGGAACACCGGACCGGCGGTCTCCGCGTACAACGGTTCTCTCGCTGCGGAGGATACCTGGTGGGGCTCGAATACCGGTCCGGGCAGCGCCATCGCGGGGAGCGTTCACGGCACGCCGTGGCTCGTGCTCGGCCTCGCTGCCGACCGGTCTGCCATCGACAGCTCACAGAGCTCCCTTGTCCGGGCGAACCTGAGTTATGATTCAGCAGAAACGCCCCTCCCCGGCCCGGATTATGTCCCCGAAGGGATCCCGGTGGTCTTTGCGACCGTTTCCGGGCGCGTGAATCCCGCCGCGGGCTCTTTTTCCGCCGGCCAGAATGCGACGACGTTCTCCCCGGCCGGGCCCGGGACTGCGATCGTCTCCGCAACCGTTGACGACCAGACTATCTCTGTCCCAATCGTGGTCACGGTGCCGGCCGGGACCGGGGGCGATACGTCATCCGGAGAACCCCCGGGCTCTCCGGTCCCGGCCACGATCACCGTGGCCGTAGGCGGGAACTCGGCGATCTCCCGGGTGGTCGTGACCGGGACCGGGATTGAGGACCTCGTCGTCACCGGCATCCGGAAAGACCAGCCCGGCCCCGGGATCCCGCCGGCGCCCGGCACGGTATACCAGTACGCCGGGCTCACGCCTGCCGGGTACCATTCGGTGACCGGGGCCGGCATCACGTTTTCAGTCCCGCTCGCGTGGCTCGCTGCGAACCAGGTGAGCCCGCAGGAGATCGTCCTGTTCCGTTATTCCGGGAATGACTGGACCGCGTTACCGACAACGGCCGGGCCGGAGGCGAACGGGTTTGCCGGCTTTGTGGCCACATCGCCCGGCCTCAGCCTCTTCGCGATCACCGCTCTACCGCAGGCCCAGAACGTGACGACCGGCGCTCCGGGGCCGGGATCGGTACCGGGACCGGTCCTGCCCGCAGCACCTGATGCAGGGCCGGCCGCCGGTGGAGGGGAACGCACGCAAGCGCCGGCACCGGTCCAGCCGGCTGCTCCGGCCGGTGCCGCGGCCGGTGTTCCGCTGCTCCTGATCGCGGCCGGGATCCTCGGATCGGCCGGCATTGCGGCCGGTGTCGTGCTGGTCCGCCGGTGGTGGATCCGCCGGCAGAACCCGGCGCTCTTCAGAAAATACTAAAACGCTTTACGGTCATCCCCGGATAACCCGCGACCACGTTCACGGTCCGGACGCAACCCTATTATTCCCGGCAACCAACCCTCTCACCAACTGCATGGAATACATCAGCCACCCCCTCATCCGGAAGGAGAGCATCGAGAAGCGGGAGTACCAGCTCGCGGTCGCGATGCAGGCGCTCGACGCGAACACGATGGTGATCCTCCCGACCGGCCTCGGGAAGACCGCAGTCGCCCTTCTCGTCTCAGCCTCCCGGCTCTACAACGAGGGAGGCCGGATGCTGATGCTCGCGCCGACAAAGCCGCTCGTGGAGCAGCACCTCCGGTTCTTTGAAAAATTCCTGCTGGCAAAGCCCCGGAAAGAAGGGACTTCACCGTTTGTCATGTTCACGGGCGATGCCCCGCCGGAGGAGCGGACCGCCGACTGGAACCGGGCTACCGTCATCCTCGCCACGCCCCAGGTTATAAAAAACGATCTCATCGCCGGCCGTTACACCCTCGACGACGTGTCGCTGATGATCGTAGACGAGTGTCACCGGGCGGTGGGAAACTACGCGTACGTCTTCCTCGCCCAGCGCTACCTTGCAACCGCGGCAAAACCGCTCATCCTTGCGATGACCGCATCGCCGGGCGGCGACCAGGAGAAGGTGCAGGAGGTCTGCGCGAACCTGGGCATCAGCCGGATCGAGACCCGGACCGAGAACGACCGGGACGTGGCCCCGTACGTCTTCGAGCGCGAGCTCGAGTACATCCCGATCGATCTCCCGAAGGAACTGAAGGCGGCGATCGCGGGGATCAACGCGCTCACCGAGGACCGGCTCGGGCTCCTCGCTTCCCTCCATTTCACCGTGCCGAAGCGCGAGAAACTCTCGATGAAGGCGCTCTCTGCGATCAACGCCCAGATCCAGGCGCGGATCGCGGACCGGGACCCGGCCGCCTTCTCCGCCGCATCGATCTACGCGGAGCTGATGAAGCTGAAGCACGCGGTCGTGCTCGCGGAGTCACAGGGGAGCGAGGTGCTCAAAGGGTACCTCGCGAAGCTCGTGGCCGAAGGGACGGGGGCCGGGGGGAGCAAGGCGAGCCAGCGCCTCGTCGCCGACCCGGTCTTCCGGGTCCTTTTCGAGGACTCGCTCGAATGGACAAAGGAGCTCCACCCGAAGCCGGAGATCGCGCTCGGCCTTGTCCGCGACCAGCTGGCCGCGTTCCCCGACAGCCGGATCATTATCTTCGCGACCTACCGGGACACCGTGCAGCTCCTGGTGGACTTCCTTGCGAAGAACGGGATCGTGAGCGAGCGGTTCGTGGGGCAGGCGACGAAGGACTCCGAGAAAGGGCTCTCGCAGAAGAAGCAGATCGCGGCCCTCGCCCGGTTCCGGGAGGGAGAGTTCCGGGTGCTCATCGCAACATCGGTCGGCGAGGAAGGCCTCGATGTCCCCTCAACCGACCTGGTGATCTTCTACGAGGCGGTCCCGTCCGAGATCCGCTCGATCCAGCGGAAGGGGCGGACGGGACGGTCGGGCGCCGGACGCGTCGTGGTGCTGGTGACGAAAGGCACCGCCGACGAGGTATATCGGCACGTGAGCACCGC
>DASPUR010000028.1:0-6433 GCA_035622795.1 Methanoregula sp.
CCCTGCCGCCAAAGAACGACTTTTCTGCTTGGTATAACGACCTCCTCTGGCGGGCAGAGATCATGGACGTCCGCTACCCTGTCAAGGGTCTGTATGTCTGGTAACCCTACGGGTTTGCGATCCGGAAATTCGTGTACAACCGTCTCCGCGATCTCCTCGACCGGGACCACCAGGAGACGCTCTTCCCGCTCCTCATTCCCGAGCAGGAGTTTATGAAGGAAGCAGAGCATATCAAGGGCTTCGAGGACGAGGTCTACTGGGTCACCCACGGCGGCACGACACCCCTCGAGGTCAAGCTCGCGCTCCGGCCGACGAGCGAGACCGCAATCTACCCTATGTACGCGCTGTGGCTGCGGTCCCATGCCGATCTCCCGATGAAGTATTACCAGATCGTCAACACGTTCCGGTACGAGACGAAGCAGACGCGGCCCCTGATTCGGCTCCGCGAGATCACCTCGTTCATGGAGTCCCATACCGTCCACGCGACCTGGGACGAAGCGGAGGCCCAGGTAGAGTACGAGATTGCACTCACCCGTGAATTCTACGACACATTCGGCGTCCCGGTTATCGTCTCGAAGCGCCCGGACTGGGATAAGTTTCCCGGCGCTGATTACACCATCGCGGTAGACGCGATCATGCCGAACGGGAAGACCCTCCAGTGCGGGACGGTCCATCACCTCGGCACCCACTTCTCGAATACCTTCAACATCCGGTTCGAGGATAAGGATGGCGTACAGCAGCTCGCATACCAGACCTGTTACGGCATATCCGAACGGAGCATTGCAGCCCTCATCAGCCTCCATGGGGATGACAAGGGTCTTGTTCTCCCACCGGCGGCTGCGCCGGTTCAGGCAGTCATCGTCCCGATCACCATCGGAAATCGCCACGAGGATGTCCTGGCGGCAGCAGAAAAGCTGAAAACCGAGCTCACCGCGGCCGGGTTCCGGGTCAGGCTCGACGCGCGGGACATGCGCCCGGGTGCGAAATACTACTGGTGGGAGCTCCGGGGCGTCCCGCTCCGGCTTGAACTGGGGCCGAGGGACCTCGATGCCGGGAAGGTCATGGCGGTGAAGCGGATCGGTGGTAAGTCTCAGATCGAACTTTCCACAGTTGCTGACGCTGTCCGGTGCATCCTTGCGGAGGTTTCGGTTGGGATCCGTGCGCGTGCCGACGATCACACGAGGGCCCATCTCTGCTCGGTGAACTCGGTGGACGCCCTCTGCGCTGCGCTTGACGGGGGGAAAGTCGCAGTCATTCACTGGTGCAAGGACCGGGAGTGCGGCGATGCGATCGAACAGAAGACAAACGCGAGCATCCTCGGGACGGACGTGCGCTCGGAGTTCATTGAGTGCACGGAAGGATGTTGTATCTCATGCAAGAAGCCGGGGAAAGCGACTCTCGTGGGACGGTCGTACTAGGCAAAAACCTATACTCCCGGGAAAATCGCTGCCATTACAGTGTTATCAGGGCCGGGCATTCTGCTGCCTCGAAGAAGGTCCATCGGGATTCTTTGGTGTTTGGTGAAGTGAACCGTCACATTGTCTGAGGGACACGGTCATTTTTTAATTCCTTCAGGGTAAAGTACTGGATTATATGGAGCGGGACAAACGGGAGGATTCGGGGGCCGCGTATATCCCTGAGCGGTACAGGCAGCAATTCGCGGCGCGGCAGCGGCGGAAGAACCTTGCGAAACTGTTCGTAGTGCTGGTGGCTCTCGTGTGCATCGCTTCCGCGGTCCTTCTCGCAGCCGGTTCCGGTCTCTTTCCCATTCCCCTTCGTCAGGCGACCCCGGACATACCCGGAATCAGTCCCCAAACTGCGACAACGATTGCCACTTCCGTCGCAAACGGAACGACTGAACCCGGGGGAACTACGGGCACGTTGGCAGCAACGCTGCGGACAACGGCCGCACCGGGAGAATCTGAACCGTCACCGGCAATCACAGGAGCACCTTCCGTTACATCAACGGCAACCGGCCCGGCCCTCTCTCCGGCATTCCTCGGTGTGGTTCCGGATTCGCACACTATCAGCTCCCAGCAGGCCCTCGTGCTTATCGGTCAGGACTATCCCTCACCGGCCTATAGTCTCCTGAGTGGCGACATCAGCACGCTTTCCGGGAAGAAGTTGTACGCATTTTACATCCAGCCCGGCGGGAATCTTTCAGCATCCCCTTTTAACGCCTACCTCGATTTTACTACCGGTGATCCCTACACTCCCGGCCAGGAATCTGCTTTGGTCACGGCATCGGCTGCCCGGAATTCCATTTCCGACAGTTTCCCCGGGCTCCACCCGGACCAGGTGAGGATTCGTTACAGTCCCGGTACCGGCACCCCGGTCTGGAATTTCACACTCTTTAAGCAGTCCGTGCCGCTCCTTGCCGGATCTCTCGATGCAAAGACCGGACAGATAATCGCTTTTTCCAGGAACACGAGTGTGACCGGCCGGCCGGTCTCCCCGGCGATCGACATCTCGGATGCACAGAAGATAGCGGACAATTTTATCAGCAGCAAGAACGGGCCGGTAGCGGTCAACCTGAGCAATGGACAGTATATTCCCGGCGGTACTTCCGGAACCGCAGTGGCGGGGCAGTATCTTTTCACGTACGACCGGATGGTCGACGGGTATCCCTGTGACGCCGAGGGATTCTCCGTTGGCGTGGATTCCGTTTCCGGGGACGTTACGAGTTACGAACGGAGATGGGGTGTACCGGAGTTTTCCTTCGAACCTTCACCGGTACCGGTGGTCCTCGAGCGCGATGCGACCTTCACGGTCCTGCACGAGGCCGGGAACCTCTATCCCGGTCTCGTTGGCGGGATCACCGTTATTTCGACCGGGATAAAGTGGGACGACGATGTCCCAGCAGGAACGATCCCGGCACCATCTGCGGTCCGGCTCGCGTGGAAGATTACATTCAATGACGAGCTCATACGGGCAATGCCGACGCCGGTCCCGGCGGTTGCCTGGGTTGACGTACAGTCGGGGAACCTGCTGTCGATGGACTATAAGCACTAGGAATAGCAGGTGCAGCAAAAGAAAGACCGGTAATAACTAGTATTCTTTTCCCTGAAACGGGTGACAATAAAAAAAGTGTCAGCACCGGTCGCAGAGGTATTCGACCCTGATCGCGGTTCTCCGCATATCGCCCCGGATCAGCTTCCTTCCCTCGCGGAAGAAAAGAGATTTGCACTTCGTACAGCGCTTGGGGCGGAGCTGATCCCAGGCATTCATCGGGACCTCGAGAGAAAATTCGGCCCTGGTCCATTCCTCGGGAGGTTTCTCGGAGTTCTGCTCGTACGTTGCGACGAATTCCATGATCTGGTGGGGAGGCACGCCCATGTCAACGAACTTCTTAAAAACGAAATAGTTGAATATGAGCCACGCGAGGTCGGTCCGATCAAGGGTCCCCTCATAATCCCCGAACGCCTCATCGAACTCCTCGAGCGAGCAGCCGCAGAGGGGGCATTTCCCGGCGACGAGTTCGTCGAGAAACACTTCCTCCTGGCACCCCGGGCAGGTGGTATGGGGGGATTGCATGCGTGATGTCATGATTTCTCCTCTTTTTTTATAAAATGCGAGCGTTTTTCAGGGGATTATGGTCATCTGTTACCGTCGTAAAAAATACGGGTTTTTAGATCGTGTTAGTATTGTGCGGATGGGCACTTATAGGTATCACCAGTGCACCAGGAACGGGATAAGAGCCTTGCGGTCTCATGCGGTCATTCCGCCGATGGCTCTTCTTCCTGCTCCATGACAAGCGTCCCGAAAACCACCTTCTCGAGCACCTGCGAAACATACCGGATATGCATTGCCTTCTCGAGGTCTTCGTTCCGGTGGACGTCAGCGTAGAGCTGGAGCCGGAGGAGGCTGAACCGGAACCGGTCGAGCGTATCGTCGTCCAGGTTCATAGCTTCACGGTAGATCGGCTCGATCATATCGGGGAACGCGAGTGGTTTCTCGAGACAGACCACGATTCCCGCATAGATCGGGAGGGGTTTTTCTTTTCCGGTCAGGATCCGAAGGTAGTCCATAACGTCTAACCCTCTATGGCTTTGATGAGCGCTTCCATCACCATGTCAACGCTCTTCCAGGTGGGGCTGTCGCCGCGCCGGATGACGAAGGGCCGTCCCTCGTCGCCCGCTTTTCGCATCTCGATGTCGAGCGGGATCGCGCCAAGGAACGGCACGCGGAGTTCCTCCGCAACCTTCTTTCCGCCGCCCTTACCGAAGAGGTCGATCTCCGTGCCGCAGTGCGGGCAGATGAGGCCGCTCATGTTCTCGATGACGCCGACCACGGGTAGCCCGAGTTTTTCGACAAACTTTGCCGATTTACGGGCGTCGAGGGTGGCAACGTCCTGCGGTGTCGTAACGATTACAGCGCCCCGGACATTGGGTGCAATCTGGGCGATCGTGAGCGCCTCGTCACCCGTCCCCGGTGGAAGGTCGACGACAAGGAAATCGAGGGGGCCCCAGTTCACGTCGGTAAGGAACTGCTGGATAGCGGCCATCTTCATGGGTCCGCGCCAGATGATGGGGGTGCTCGAGTCGGGGAGGAGGAAGGCCATCGAGATGACAGAGAGCGACCCGGTTACATGGACCGGCTCGATCTTGTTCCCCATCATCGCAAGTTTGTGGTCCTGGATCCCGAGCATAATAGGGATATTGGGGCCGTGCATGTCGAGGTCGAGAAGGCCGACCCGGTAACCATGGCTCGAGAGCGAATACGCCAGGTTCACCGAGACGGTGGACTTGCCTACCCCTCCCTTGCCGCTGAGTACCATGATGACGTGTTTCACGTCAATTTCTGCCCTGGGCGGGAGCCCTGCCTGCCCTGCTTCCCCCCCGGTCTTTTTCGATGCGCAGGTAGATGCGGTCGGACAGCCCGCGCACTCCTTCTCCGTGCACTCTTCTCCCGCCGGTTTTGTTTTTGCTGGTTTCTTTGACATCGTGACACCCTATTCTGGTAATTGTACTCTCACCAGTTATTCCCGAAAGGGCATAAAGATGTGGCGATGCTGCCTGTGGTTTTCGAACCCGCGAGAGGAAACCGGCCTCTCCGGTTCAGCAGCACCAGCTACGGCCAGGCCCGATCCATCGGATTCGGAATATTAATCCGTCCGTGAGGGCAACGTCTGCGTGGATAATAAAAATTCCGGCGGTTTTCGCCCGGATTTGTCCGTGGCAGGAGGGAGTATCGTGATCGAATACTATGCAGCGTACCTGATCTCGGTCGGGATAGGTATAATCGCCGCCATAGTCGGCCTCGGGGGAGGATTCCTGTATGTCCCCACCCTTTCCCTCATCTTCGGACTCGATGCAAGGTCGGCAATCGGTACGAGCCTGGCGATCATGATCTTCTCCTCCGTTTCTGCTACGTTCTGGTACCAGAAGCAGGGGAAGATTCTCTACAAGGTCGGGGCGATCCTTATCGTGCCCAGTATGATCGGTTCGATTGCCGGTTCCTATCTCACGACGATGGTCGATGCACGGATCCTGGTCGCCATCTTCTGTGTCATGCTAACCCTGGTATCGCTCGAGATGCTCGTTCCGTGGTTCAGGTTCCTCTGGGAGTTCCGGATCGGCCCGTCGTTTATACTAAGCGCCGATGTGCCGCAGCAGGGCACCCAGCCGGTCAACCGGATATGGTACTCGCACCTCCTCTTCTGGGGCGTAGCCGGTGGCCTTCTCAGCGGTGTCACCGGGACGAGCGGCGGGGCGATCTTCGTGCCTGCGCTTGCGACTGCCGGTATCCCCGTCCATTACGCAGTAGCGACTTCCATGTTCACCATCATCCTCGTCTCGATAACCGGCGCCGCGTCCCATGTATCCCTCGGCCAGGTTGTCTGGCCGTTTGTCGCTGTGTACGGGATCGGGGCGGCCACAGGCACGTTCCTCGGGACCTATCTCGCCACTCAGATCCACGAGGACCAGGTCAAGAGGATATTCGGCATCCTGCTGCTGGGTGTCGCGGCTCTCATGTTCCAGCAGAAAGTACTCACGGGTATCTAGAAAAAATCCGGGAATGTATCAAAGACCATTTCTTATCCGGTTTTTCCGGCAGGCCGGCAAAGCAGTTTTATCCTTCTGCTGCGATGGTTGGCGTAAATGGACCCCCTCATCGTCTCCCTCGGTTTCCTTGAATTCCCCCCTGAGTGTACATGCGACGGAGAGAACCTCTCGCCCCGGATCCGGCTTACCGGGCTCAAAGCAGTCTCAGTTGCTGTCATGCTTTTCAACCCGTTTGAGAAGTCCTGCTGCTCGTTTACCCCTTGGATCGCGTGGAATTTCCCCCCGCTCTCCGATATTCCATCCGGTATTCCCCGCGGGGGAACCGTAACCGCCCCGGTTACCTGTGTACAGGGTACAAACGACTATGGGGCGCTGGGATATTCCGGCCCCTGCCCACTCCCGGGGGAAATGATCCGGTACCAGTTCAA
>DASPUR010000029.1:0-6980 GCA_035622795.1 Methanoregula sp.
CCCCGGGTTGCCGGTCGAACTCTCGTTCGATCCTGCCGTACTGTACGAGTTCCTTGGGAGGGATACCTCGCCCACACTGACATTTTACGGAGGAGAACCCCTGCTCCGGGCCGATCTCGTTGGCGAGATCATGCGCCGGGCACCCGGGAGGTTCATGATCCAGACCAATGGCCTGCTTATGGACCGCCTTCCTCCTGAAATCGTCAACCGCTTTTGCACAATACTCCTTTCCGTAGACGGGCCGGAAGGCCTTACCGATTCCCATCGGGGTAAAGGGACCTACCGGGCTGTGACAGGCGCGGCACAACGGATCCGGTCCCGGGGGTACACCGGCGAGCTCATAGCCCGCATGACCGTAAACGAGGACACCGACATCGTCTCGTCTGTACTCTGGCTTGCCGATAATCCGGATTTTTCCTTTTCGTCCATTCACTGGCAGATCGATGCGAATTTTTCCCGGGACTACCATACACGGTTCTTCGGGGAATGGGTCACCCGAAGCTACAACCCGGGCATCAGGAACCTCGCCTCCCACTGGGTCGACCACATGGAAGCGACCGGTGAGGTCCTGCGTTGGTACCCGTTTCTTGTACCCATGGACGATCTCCTCCACGGGAGGTCCGCCCGTCTCCGGTGTGGATCCGGGTACGCCAACTACAGTATCATGACCGACGGACACATCGCACCGTGCCCGGTAATGACCGGTATGTCGGGCTATTATGTTGGTCATATCTCCCGTTCCGACCCGTTGCAGCTCCCCACCGTGGAGATCGGGGGCGAGTGCCGGACCTGCGGGATCCTCGGTTTCTGTGGCGGACGATGCCTGTATTCGAACATAACTGAGCCCTGGAGCCCGGAAGAGAGGCGGATTGTGTGCAGTACCGTCGAAAATCTTCGCGGGGCGCTCAACGGTGAGCTGCCCCGTGTCCGCGACCTGATCTCGTGCGGGGTAATCAGCCGGACTGATTTTTCCCATGAAAAATTCAACGGTTGCGAGATAATTCCCTAGAGCCGCTGCCGCGCCTGCCGGTTCCTGCGACGCAGGACAACCATGCAGATATATTTATACTAAACCGCTGATAGGTATAGTGCAGAATAAACGCTGCAAGAGTAATGCGATGGAAAGAAAGAGTTTTGGCGGCCCGAGAGATTTCGGTCCCAGAGAGATGACAAAGACAGTCTGCTCAGACTGTGGAAAAGAATGCGAAGTTCCGTTCAAGCCGACCGAAGGCAGGCCTGTCTACTGCAGGGAATGCCTCCCGAAGCACCGGAAACCCCGGTTCTAATCCTGTTTTCTTTTTTTTCAGGTCCTGTTCCTGTTATCAACGAACCCGCCCGGGGCCTTTTCGGGCATTTATCGCAGCAAGATTTTTGCTGTCCGGTCGCGAGATGAAGTGAAGTATGCCGGAATCCTGGAAAAGGGCAAAGGAGGCTGCCGAGCGCGATGGCCTCCCGCTCGTGTATCACGACTGCGACACTGACTCGTACGGTGCCTGCCGCCAGGGCGAGCGGCAGGGGTCCTTCAAGGGAGGCGTCTTTGTGGAGCACCGGTGCGTGTGTATGCCAGCCCATCTGAGCGAGACGGAGCTTGCGGAGAAAGAGAAGAAATTCCTCAGGGAAAATCCTGACTGGTAAGGAATTCCTCCCGGTCACTTTCTTTTTACTTCCTGCCGGAACCGGTGGAGGAGATCGTAGATGACCATCCTGAACTCCGCCCCGATCTCTTCCCACGATTTGGCGTCTGAGACCGGCTGGTCGCTTGCCCGGGGGTGGTCCGGTGACACGGACACCTGTCCGTCCGCGGGCGCCTGCCTGGCCGGCCGGAAGAGCTGTTTCACGATCTCGAAATATCCCGTGGCGAGCACGATGATAAAGACCAGGGGGACTATCAGGAAGGAGAGGAGCCAGAAAATCTGGTAGATATTCGTCCCGGCGGTCGTATCGACCCACTGGAAGACATTGAGCACCAGCGCGATGCAGAAAACGCTTCCGATCGCCTTGATCACCGGTCCGG
This sequence comes from Methanoregula sp., assembly GCA_035622795.1. Taxonomy (GTDB): domain Archaea; phylum Halobacteriota; class Methanomicrobia; order Methanomicrobiales; family Methanospirillaceae; genus Methanoregula. The sequence continues at coordinate 2,015 of DASPUR010000029.1, forward strand.
GAAGGTTCAGGGGAAACGGGAGCGCCATGAAGACGTCGGCCACCAGGATGATGACCGCGATCAGCACAATGAGCCAGAAGTTGGCAAACAACAGGCCTTCACATGCCCGCTGGAAAATCCCCCCGGGGGTCGTGAAATTCTCCAGGATCTTTGCAAGGACAAAGACGATGAGAAGGCAGATTATCCCAATCATCCTCGAGACAAAAACCCACCCGAGCGATCGTGTCCGGCATTTCACAGGATCAGGGTTCATGGATGCTGTACTGGATTTGGCAGATCCGCTATTTAGGGTTTGACATCTGCCGGGAGCTTTCTTTAGTCACCATCACAAGATGTATCTTTCCCGGTGTTCGATCCTCTCTGCATGCGGGTCAATATCAAACGCTACGGTCTGTACCTTCTGCGGTGGCAGGCCAGTACCCCTATTCTCGCCGGTGTGGGAATCCTTCTCGTGTCGATGGGACAGCTCGTCGCGGCGATCGTCGCAAACCTGATCGGCGGGCTTCTCTTCTTCTGGGTCGACCAGTTCATTTTCACGTCTGAAGGGTTCGACGCCCGGTGGGAAGTGAAAGAAAATATCTCATGCGTTGACTGCGGGAAAGTGGCACGGGGATACCGGCTTGCGAAATCCGGGGACTATGACCGGACGCACGATCCCTCCCCCGAGTTCCGGTGCGAGTCGTGCTCAACGGCAAAGTCCGGCAGACTCAAAAACCTGGGCGTGAAGACCGAATAAGCCGGATCCCTCCACGGCCCCGGGAAGGTGCCAAGCGACGGCGGGGTCTGGCATCGTCTTCTTTTTACTCCTGTTAATACCAACCCGTGAAGGATTAACTGATCCCGATCCGGGATCCTTGGCAGGCAGCCGGAAATTCATTTTTGATAACCGATCAAGGATACGGGAATTCCAGGGCCGCTTTGTCATGGTAATGCCGGATCCTTCCGGTTCTAAAGTACAATAAAATGCACCAATAGCCAAAAATTTACAACAATGTATAAATATGTACAAAGTGCAGGTACTAATCAGGAATATTGCCAGAAATGGACCGGCGGCAGGACCCCTTTTTGGATCCGGCCGCCCCGCAACCGATAAAACACCAGCGTGATGCCACACCGTCAACGAGGATCACATGACCGAAACCTCCCTTACCCTGAACCTGAGCCCCGGTGAATTTATCACCGCTGTCCGCGACCAGCCGAAACCGCTGGTCATTCCCCTGTGCGCAGAGCTCCCGCTTCCCGGAATTTCGCCTCTCGATGCCTATACCGGAACCCGGAAGGGATGCGGGTTCCTCCTCGAATCCCTCGAAGGCAGCGAGAAGATCGCCCGGTACTCCTTCATAGGCATCGAACCGGAATTTGTCGTTTCGGCAGGCGCCGGTTTCGATGTTGCCGGAAACGAGCCGTATGTCTCCATTGCAAAAGAACCCGAAGGGAACAATCCGGTCGATAAGATCCGGTCGGTCCTTTCGCGGTTCAACTATGTGAATGTCAGGGCCCCGCGTTTCTTCGGCGGGATGGTGGGTTACTTTGCGTACGACTGCGTCCACTCGCTCTTTGAGAAGGCTGGCACCGGCGGCAGTTTGTCACGGAAGACGGGCGGTATCCCGGGAACGGACGCCCGTTTCATGCTCACGAAAGACTGCATAGTCTACGATCATAAGGACCGGAGGCTGTTCATCTTCAGCAGCCCGTTCCTGACGTACGATTCCGACCTTTCCCTTGAATACGAGCGGTGTGCCCGGAAGATCGGGGATATGTACCGCGACCTGCTTGCGATCCCGGGGAAACATCCGGTGCGTGAACCGCCGGGCCCCGGGAAAAACGATTCTCCTCCGGGATACCGGCAGTCGACTTCAAAAGAAGAATTCGAGGAATCGGTCCGGAGGGTAAAAGAGCACATCGCGGCAGGGGACATCTTCCAGGCCGTCATCTCCCGCCGGATCGGCTGTACACTGAAACGGGATCCCTTTGCAATCTACGCGGCCCTCCGCGAGAACAACCCGAGCCCGTACATGTATTACCTCGACTTCGGGGACGAACAGGTGATCGGGGCAAGCCCGGAAATGCTGGTCCGCGTGGAGAAACGGCGGGTGACCACCGTCCCGATTGCCGGGACACGCCCCCGGGGGAGAGACGCGGAAGAAGACGCGCGCCTCGCAGAAGAACTTCTCCGGGATCCGAAGGAGCGTGCCGAGCACACGATGCTTGTCGATCTCGCAAGGAATGACGTAGGGAGGGTGAGCAGGTTCGGATCGGTGGATGTCAGTGAGTTCATGGGGATCGAGAAATTCTCCCACGTCCAGCACATCGTCTCGACCGTCAATGGTGCGCTCAGGGACAATCTTGACTGCTACGATGCCTTCAAGTCCTGTTTCCCCGCGGGAACCGTCTCCGGGGCGCCGAAGATCCGTGCAATGCAGATAATCGATGAGGAAGAACCGGAACGCCGGGGGCTGTATGCCGGGGCAGTCGGCTACATCGGATTTGACCGGAACCTCGAGTTCGCTATCGCCATCCGGACCGTGCTCGTGCGCGACCGCCTGGCTTCGGTCCAGGTGGGCGCAGGGATCGTTGCGGATTCTGTGCCCGAGAATGAGTGGAAGGAGACGGAGACAAAAGCCGCTGCCATGCTCCGGGCAATCGAACGTGCGGAGGCGGGCCCATGAAAGTCCTTATCGTCGACTGCTACGACAGTTTTACCTTCAACCTCTTCCAGCAGGTGGGCCGGCTCGGTGCGGACCCGGTAGTCCTTCCCTGCGATGCGTCGATCGGGCGTCTCGAACAGACGGGGTGCGACCGGATCATACTCTCGCCGGGCCCCGGTACCCCGGAGGACACGGGGGTTTGCGCCGAGGTCCTCCGGACTATGAGCCGGACCATCCCCACCCTTGGCGTCTGCCTCGGGCACCAGACGATCTGTTCGGTCTTTGGCGGAAAAGTCGGGCGGGCCGACCGCCCGGTTCACGGAAAAACATCCGTTATCGGCCATGACAACCGGGGGATCTTTTCAGGAATGCCCCAGCCGTTCACCGCGACCCGGTACCACTCCCTGGTCGCGCGTGCGGACTCCCTTCCCGATGAGCTCGAGGTATCCGCCTTTTCTCTCGACGACCGGAACATCATGGGCGTCCGCCACACAACGTATCCCATCGACGGCGTCCAGTTCCACCCCGAGAGTATCCTTACGCCGGAAGGCGACCGGTTGCTGCGCCGTTTTCTCTCTGGCCCGGGGGTGCGGGGATGAGCCTCAGGAACGCTATTTCAGACCTGATCGAAAACCGGGAACTCAGCCCCGGAGAAGCTGAACGTGCGATGACGGCTGTCATGGAAGGGACTGCCTCCCCGGCGCAGATCGGTGGTTTCCTCATCGCAATGCGCATGAAGGGTGCGACTGCGAATGAACTCGCGGTCTTTGCCCGGGTCATGCGGGAACATGCCGTAACTGCCCACCCTGTGACCGGGAAACTCCTCGTCGACACCTGCGGGACGGGCGGGGACGGATCGCACACGTTCAACATCAGCACCGCGGCAGCCTTCGTGGCCGCGGGCGCGGGAGTTCCCGTCGTCAAGCATGGCAACCGGGGCGTGAGCAGCCGGTGCGGGTCTGCCGATGTCCTTTCAGCACTTGGCCTGAACCTACCCATAAGCCCCGTGCGGAGTGCAAGGATTGTCGAACAGGTGGGTATCTCCTTCTTCTTTGCACCGGAACACCACCCGGCAATGAGGTACGCGATGCCGGTCCGCCAGGATCTCGGTTGCAGGACTGTCTTTAACGTACTCGGGCCGCTCGCGAACCCCGCGGGTGCCCAGGCACAGGTCCTGGGTGTTTACTGCCCTTCACTCACCATGACCATGGCGGAAGTGCTCCGGGAGCTTGGGCTCGTACGGGCTATGGTTGTCCATGGGTGCGGACTGGACGAGATCACCACCACCGGCGAGACGATTGTGTCGGAACTCGACCGGGGCTCAATCAGGTCGTATGCACTCCGGTGCGAGACCTTCGGCATCCCTGCAGCTGCGCTGGCGGATATCAGCGGGGGGGCACCCGCAGAAAATGCCCGCATAATCCGGGAAGTTCTCGAAGGGGACCGGGGCGCTGCCCGGGATATCGTGCTGATGAACGCAGGTGCTGCGATCTACGTCGGGGGCATTGCCCGCGATCTCCACGAGGGTGTCCGGCTCGCGGCCTCCTCGATTGACAGCGGCGGGGCCCTTTCGAGGATGGATGCGCTCATAGAGGCTTCCCGGAGCGCAGCATGAACGTCATCGACGAGATTATCCGCAGGACACAAAAAAGGGTCGCAAAACTCCCCTCCTCGTTTTCCGAGAGCCGCCCCGGAACGCGGCGGAGCCTCGCCCGCGCCGTCCGGGATCCGGGGGCAAGGACCGCCGTGATTGCCGAGATCAAGTGCGCTTCGCCGAGCCGGGGGGTAATCCGGAGAAATGTCGATATGCCCGGGATGGCCCGGGTCCTCGAGGGGAGCGGCTGCGTGGCCCTCTCGATCCTGACCGAGCCCTGTTTTTTCGGGGGGTCCGTCCGGGACATCCCGCGGGTCAGGGCAGCAGTAGACATTCCGGTGCTGCGCAAGGACTTCATTATCGACGAACGGCAGCTCGGAGAGAGCAGGGCCATCGGCGCCGATGCCGTGCTGCTCATAGCCGCCGTGCTTGGGGAAGACCTCCACGAGTATGTCGATCTTGCGGGTTCGTACGGGCTGGAGTCCCTCGTCGAGATCCACAATGAGGGCGAAGCCGAATCTGCTCTGGCAACGGGAGCCGGTCTCATAGGCATTAACAACCGCGACCTTGCAACTCTCACGGTCGATCGGTCTACGACCCGGCGCCTTTCCGGACCGGTGCGGAAAGCCGGCAGACTGATCGTCTCGGAAAGCGGCATGCGGTCTCCCGACGATGTACGAGAGATGAAGCCCTACTGCGACGCATTCCTGATAGGGTCCTCGAT
>DASPUR010000030.1:0-3659 GCA_035622795.1 Methanoregula sp.
CCCCGGGGCGGTCTACCGGATCGAGAACCCGAAGATCGCATCGCTCATCTTCTCCTCGGGTAAAGTCGTGCTTACCGGTATCCGCGACAAAAAGGCGCTCACCGACGGTCTCGCGATCATCATGAAGTCGCTCAAGGCCGCCGGTGTCAGCACCTTCAAGGAACCGAAGGTCGCGATCACCAATATTGTCTGTTCGTACGATATCGGGAAATATATCAACCTCAACAAGGTCGTCATCACCCTCAACCTCGAGAACATCGAGTACGAACCGGAACAGTTCCCCGGCCTCGTGTACCGGATCAAGGACCCGAAGATCGTGGCGCTCCTCTTCTCGTCCGGCAAGATCATCCTCACGGGGGGCAAGAACCTCGAGGACATCAAGCGCGGCCTCGACTTCCTCGAGCAGAAGCTCGAAACGATAATGTAATATCTTTTTTTCTTCAGATTACGCGAGTTTTTTTTCAGCGGAGATTAATCTGAACGATATGTATTCAAGAAACACATGCTCTCGCTGAAAAAATACGAGGGTTCCCCGCCTCAGGGCCCCTCGCGGGGCACGGCGGGGCAAATTACCGATTTTGGGGTGGAATTTCTGGTAATTGAAGCCGCCGCGGGGGCGCCCCGCCGGGGGCGGCGGCAGACATCGCGATTAAAAAAATTAGAATCCCGAGCATCATTTTTGCATGATTTCGGTGAAGTTATCCCTATTTATTGCTTTTTTATCAAAATATCCACTAAATTTTTTTCGATTTCTCACTGCCAGTACCGGTGCGTCTGGATGAAGCTCCGCTCCGCCTTCATGATCTCCCGGTAGAACGCGTCCCCTTCGGTGAGCGTCGCAAGGATCCGGGAGGCGTGCTCGGGTCCCACTCCCCGTGCGGCGAGAGCGATGACCGCCTTCTTCCCGCTCGAAAGGACGATGTTTGCGTTCCTGAGCAGGCGTTGCTCCATTGCCCGCTCTTCGTCGTTCTTCTTCTGTTTTTTCATTGCCAGATACACGTCTTCCTCGTACGGTTTCAGGGCGGCGATAAGCCGGGCACCGCACTTCGGGCACTGCGGGCGGTCGGCGACCCGGGCGACAACGGTCTTGTTCTTCCAGTCCCGGCAGTTCATGCACCCGAGGAGCACCTCGCTCTGGTCGAGCCGCCGCTTGAGTGTTTCGAGGACGACCTGGTCCGCGGTGGGCGGGGGGATCATATCGCGGGATGAGAGGAGGCCGCCGGCGCCGATGAGGGAGAGGGGGCCGAGCGAGACCGCTATCGTTCCCGCCTTCACCTGGCGTATTACGGCGGCAGCTTCATCGATGTCCATGTATCCCGACAGGAGCTCCCGGTACGCCTCCTGCTGGACTACCGTGTCGTCAAAAAACTCGAGGAGGCGGTGGATGCTGATCTTCTCGTAATCGGCATCGGGGTCGATGGCCCCGAACTTCTTGGCGATCTGGACGAGCTTCCACTTGAAGAGCGCAGTGCGCTTGAGGGCGAGCCTGAGGATCCCCGGCATCGTTGCAGGGTCGAGCCCGAGAAGGAAGTCGCGGACGTCCGCGGCCCGGATCGAGTTCGGGAGCCGCAGGAGCATCCGGTAGGCATCGAGCTCGATCCCGACGGTTGTCCCGTACCGCGCCGAGATGAGGATTGCAAGGACCCGGCCGAGCGCCTCGTTGGCCTTGTGGCCGGCACAGACATTCACGACCACTCCGTCATCGGTGTTCTCAAGGGTGACGAGCTTATCCGTGGGGATGAGCGAGCGGTTCTTATCCATCTCGTCAAGGAAGCGCGAGGCAAACGCGACATTATCCTTGTCGCGGGTATAGTCCCGGATGTTCCGCTCCCGCCGCACGCCGCCGGCCTCGGAAGCTACCGAGAACGGGACCGGGATCTGCTCCCCCTCCCACGAGGGCAGTTCTCCCATGGCTTTTTTTGTGGGTTCGACGGTAAGTCTCCCTTCCGCGATCTCGAGGACCCGCCAGAGCTGCCCTTTGGTGATGAAGATCGCACCGGGGTGGACCCACCCCACGACAAAGGACTCATCGAGAGTGCCAACTGTCCGGCGCGAGACCATGTCGTACACCGGTACTTTCCGCTCGTCATGGATCATCGAAAGGTTGCCGGCAAGGTACCGCCGGGCCCGGGCGGTGGTGACGATCCTGCTGCCATCGATCCGGATCAGACGGTGCTCCTCCATCTGGCGGCAGACATCGTCAAGCAGGTTGGCCGGCGATACCTGCGGAGAGAACATGGCGGAGCGCTCGAGGATCGCCCGTACCTGCGACCGCTCGATCTCCCCATACTCCACAGCCATCGCTGCGACCTGGTTGGCCATGACGTCTGCGGCACCGGTATGGAGCACGACGTCCTCAATCTCGCCGGCCTTTGCCTTCCGGGCGATGACCAGCGACTCGAGGAGGTCGTCGAAGCCGGTCGCGAGGATAGTCCCCCGGGAGACGGTGTTGAGCTGGTGGCCGGCCCTGCCTACCCGCTGGACGAGGCGGGCGACTTCCCGGGGGGAACCGAACTGGATCACGTGGTCGACCCGGCCGATATCGATGCCGAGCTCCATCGAGGAGGTGCAGATGAGGGTCTTTATCTCGCCTTTCTTGAACCGGTCTTCCGCGTCTATCCTCACCTCTTTCGAGAGCGAACCGTGGTGCACTTCCACATCGCCGCGCTCAAAAAGGGCATGCCCGAGCGCCTCCGCGGTGACCCGGGTGTTGACGAATACCAGTGTCGATCCCTCGGTTTTCAGCATCCGCGAGAGGATTTCGGTCTGCCGGTCGAAGTTGTCGCCGACAAATTTCACCGCGATCTCCAGCTGCTTTGCCACCGGCACCTGCACCACCGTGCACTTCCGTTCCCCGCAGAGGAACCGGGCTATCCCGTCCGGGTTCCCCACGGTTGCCGAGAGGCCGATCCGCTGGAAATCGCCGGCATAGACGTGCACCCGTTCGAGGGCGACACAGAGCTGGGCGCCCCGCTTGCTGCCGGCGAGCTCGTGGATCTCGTCCACGATGACGAACTTAACGTATGCGAGGTGCTTCCGGAGGCGCTTGCCCATGAAGAGCGCCTGAAGGGTCTCCGGCGTAGTGATCAGGAGGTCCGGGGGGGACAGCGCCTGTTTCCGGCGCTCCCCCAGGGGAGTGTCCCCGTGCCGGACCCCGACCGAGAGGTTAAGCTCGGCGCACCACCACTGCATCCGCGACAGGATGTCCCGGTTGAGGGAGCGGAGCGGGGTGATGTACAGGGCCTTGATCCCGCCCCCCGCCGGCATGGAGAGGAGGGCATTGAAGACCGGGAACATGGCGCTCTCGGTCTTCCCGGTTCCGGTCGGGGCGATCAGGACGATATTGCTCCCGCCGAGGACAAGCGGGATCGCCTGCTGCTGGGCTTCTGATAAATCGGAGAAGCCCCGCTTCCGTATGCATGTCTGGACCCGGGGGTCCAGGAGCTCAATCGTCGTCATCGTCAGCTTTCAGCATGCTCGCGGGACCGAAATAGGATCCGTCGGCAAGGATGATCTCGACCCCGTCTTCCTTTAAGTATTTCGAGACGGGCGCGAACGGTTTCCTGAGGATGTGCCGGATATCGTAACCGGCGATCTCGTTGAACGCGGGAACGAGAAGGACACGGGTCGGGCCGGTTGCACCGGGCACGGGATCTTCC
>DASPUR010000031.1:0-8657 GCA_035622795.1 Methanoregula sp.
AATGTCCCCGGAAAGGGCTCATCGTACCGCATCCACATTTATTAACGAACGGCACCAAAACCTACACTCCGGAAAAGGTGAATCCATGGTTTCTTTTGATCTGAAAAACCGGCGGATGTACATCATTGCCGGCCTGGTGGCTTTTTTTTCCCTCTTTGCCCTCTGGGTCAGGCTGATCCCGATGTTCTCGATCGGGCATTCGGACATCCTGTTATCGGTCGGGAGCGACGACCCCCTCTATAATCTCCGCCAGGTCGAACAGCTTCTTGCAAACTTCCCCAACTACGCCTGGTTCGACCCGGTGAACCTGATGCCTGGCGGGGTAAGCGTCTACTGGGGCCCCCTGTTCATCTTTATCGGGGCGGTTGGCTGCATGCTCACCGGCGCGGTAACTCGCCCGGAAATTATCCAGACTTGCCTTGTTATCCCACCGATTATGGCGGCCGTTACGGTAATCCTCATGTATCCAGTCGGCAAGATCTGCGGTGACTGGAAGACAGGGCTTCTGGCCTCGGGATTCACCGCCACAGTTTCCGGCCAGTTTTTTTACCGGTCCTTTTATGGTTATTTTGATCATCATATAGGTGAAGTCCTTTTTTCAACCCTGTTCTGTCTTTGTTATATGTACGCGCTCGTTGCCGCACGAGGGACTGCCATCGACTTGAAGGATTTCAGGACATACAAAAAAGTACTGCTCCTGTCGGTCCTTGCCGGTATTGCATATCTCCTCGACCTGTTCCTCATGCCGACAGTGATCCTCTTTGCGTTGATAGTGGTCGTATTTACACTCGTCCAGGTTATCGTCAATTCCTACCGGCAGAAGCCCAGTGAATATCTGGTGGTGATAAACAGCATCTGTTTTGCAATAGCAACTGTCGGGATCGTCCTGTTCGGTTTTAAGAACAGCAACGGGGCAGTCGAACTGTCAACGTACTCCATCGGCCATGTTTACGCTTACTTCCTGATAATTATCGGAACCGTACTGCTGTATATGCTTGCCCGTTTCCTGAAAAACCGGGAAAAATATATTTTCCCGGCAACGATTATCGGAATTGCCATCCTTTTCGTGGGAATTTTGTATGTTGCGTTCCCCCAACTGTTCAACCTGTTTGTTACGGATCTTTACGCGTTTTTCGGACAATCCTCCGTATCCAACACCGTTGAAGAGGCACGGGGATGGGCCCTTGACCAGGCGTGGACGACTTTTAATTACGGCCTTATACTGATGGCCGGAGGCGTTTTGGTAATGCTCTATAACAATATCCGGGAAGAGCATCCTCACCAGGTCTTCGCCCTCATCTGGTCACTCATCATATTATTCTCGACATGGCAGCACATCAGGTACGAATACTATCTCGCCGTCAATGTCGCCCTCCTCTCGGCTGTATGCGTAAGTTTCACTCTGGAAAAGGGCTTGCCGGAGCTCAGGGGACGGGCATTCCGGGCAGCGCCCGCAGCCGAAGATCGGAGTCCCGGGAAAAAACAGAAGAAAGCGCACCGGAAAGGACCGGAAGCCCCGGTAAACGATGTGGTCTGGATCGGCGTTCTCGTTGTCATCGCCGGGCTGGGAGTCCTGTTTGCGTTCACTTCTGCGTCGTTTGACTATTCGAATGCGGTCAACAGCCCGATCCGTATGAACGGGGACTGGAAGGAGTCGCTGGAATGGATGGGAAACAATACTCCGGATACCGGCGTGAATTATCTCACGATCTACGATCCGAAGACGTTCCATTACCCCCCCCAGGCATACGGGGTGATGTCATGGTGGGACTACGGGCACATGATCACGTATATCGCCAAGCGAATCCCGAATGCAAACCCGTTCCAGCAGGGGGTTGACGGCCCCAACGGCTCGGCTGCCTATTTCATGGCACCTTCTGAGGATACAGCCAATGCTGTCCTCGACAACGATGGAACACGGTACGTGATTACCGACATCGAGATGGACACCGGAAAGTTCTGGGCCATGGCGACATGGTACAATGCAACGGCCGCTGCAATCCCTTACCAGACGACAATGTACGCCCCGTCGCAGGGGAATCCTGAAAGCCTCGAGCCTGTACTCCTGGACACGCCGGCTTATTACCAGACAATGATCTCCCGGCTCCATAATTTCGACGGCTCGATGGCCGTCCCGGGAAAGGTGTACTATGTCGAATATGCCGACCCGCAGGTATACCACACGGGCCTGCCCGTGATAACGAACGCTGTGTCCACGAACGAGACGGATGCCCGGGCGCGTGCGGATGCCTATAATGCCGGTGCAGCCTCCGGGACCCATGCTATTGTCGTGAGCCCGTCCGTCATCCTTCCTGTCGGAACCGTCCCGGCACTGCTGCACTACCGCCTCGTCCACGAATCGCCCACCAACGTCTTTGACACCGCCGCAGCCGACCTGAAATATGTCAAGATCTTCGAGTACGTGAAAGGCGCCCGTATCAAAGGGGATGGAATAATCGATCTTGAGCTCGTCACCAACACCGGAAGGAACTTCACGTACCGGCAGCAGAGCGTCAACGGCGAGTTCATCGTCCCGTATTCCACTACCGGGAACCCCTATGACGTCCGGGCGACAGGAAAATACCAGATAGAGGGGACCAACCGGCAGATCGATGTCCCGGAATCGGCCGTGATGCAGGGGTTATCCGTTCCCTGAAAAACCCCTGTCTTCCGGAGAAAACGGCCCGGTAAGTACCAGCAGCCCGCTGTCATTGCAGCACCAGGCCGGGTAAGGCACCCTGCCCGGAGAAATATTTATGGGTACCCGGAGTGCAAACATTGCCATGCTGGCTGAGAACATTGATATCGGGATGCGGGTGCGGTACCCGCGGACCGGGACAACGGGAAATGTTGTCCGGATCGAGTCCTCAGGCGGAGCGGTATTTGCCGAGCTCGACAGTACCCGCCTTCTCTATCGCGTTGACCAGCTCATACCGGCAACAACAGCCGAGAAGGTGTCGAAGACAATCGTCGAGGACGCAAAGGCGGTCATCGCCCGGGAAAGGGAATTTGCCGCCGGGAGCGAACTCCAGGAAGCGCTGAAGAATATAGACCAGAGCTGCGAAGGCGGGGGATAAGGCCGCCTCCTGCCGGGACTGTCCCAGCTGTACGCTGCAGTACCGCGGGCCGGTTCCGCGGCAGTACGCACTGCATCTTTTTCCCGATCCGTCGCTTTTATTGCCGGCACCCGCCCGGAGCCGGAAGGACCCTGCCTCACTGGTTATGTATAAGTATGACCGTTATAAATAGAGTAAGGAGGTTTGATTCTTTTTGAATGATGTGACCGTTCCGAGTGTCAATATCGGGGTTGTAGGCCATGTCGACCATGGCAAGACAACGCTTGTCAATGCGCTCACCGGAACCTGGACCGACCGGCACAGCGAGGAGGTGAAGCGGGGCATCTCAATCCGGCTCGGATATGCGGATGCGACCTTTTACCGCTGCGGGAAGTGCGAGGGATCGGACGCGTATTCGACCAGGCCCGAGTGCCCGGCCTGCGGCGGGACAGGGGTTCCTTTCAGATCGGTCTCTTTTGTCGACGCCCCCGGTCACGAGACCCTGATGGCGACGATGCTCTCGGGATCGGCGCTGATGGACGGGGCGATGCTGGTGATCGCCTCGAGCGAGAAATGCCCCCAGCCCCAGACAAAAGAGCACCTGATGGCACTTGAACTGGTCGGCATCAAGAACATCGTGATTGTGCAGAGCAAGATCGACGTCGTTACCCAGAAAGAGGCAATCGATTCCTATAACGAGATAAAGGCGTTCGTGAAGGGCACCATCGCCGAGAACGCGCCGATTATCCCGGTCTCCTCCCAGAAAGGGATAAATGTCGGCGCTCTGGTGGAAGCGCTGGACCAGACTATACCGGAGCCGCACCGGGATCCCGACGCGGAACCGCTGATGCTGATCGCACGATCGTTCGATGTGAACAAGCCCGGGGTCAACTGGAAAGATGTCCGGGGCGGGGTCGTCGGGGGGTCTCTCATCCGGGGCATCCTCCACGAAGGTGACGATATCGAGATCCGCCCCGGACGCCAGACCCAGGTCGAGAACCGGATCCGGTGGATCCCGATCACTACGAAAATTACCTCCATCAATGCCGGCTCCAAAAAAGTCGAGACCGCGACTCCGGGGGGACTCCTTGGCGTTGGCACCCGGCTCGACCCGGCGCTGACCAAGAGCGATGCTCTTGCCGGCCAGGTGCTTGGCCACGAAGGGAAACTTCCCCCGGTCTGGGACAAGCTCCGGTGCAGGGTGACCCTCATGGAGCGGGTCGTCGGCGCGATGAGCGAACTGGTCATCGAGCCGTTGAAACACAGCGAACCGCTGATGCTCTCGGTCGGCACGGCGGTCACGGTCGGCGTCGTGACCAACACGAAGAAGGATTTCGTCGAAATTCAGCTGAAGCGGCCCGTGTGTGCAGAGATCGGTTCCCGGATCGCTATCAGCCGGCAGGTGGGAGCACGCTGGCGGTTAATCGGGATGGGTGTACTGGGAGAGTGAAGGTCATTCTCGATGCGAACGCATTGATGATGCCGGCACAGTTCCAGGTCGATCTGTTCGATGAACTCCGCCGGGTTGTCGGCGCGTTCGAGCCGGTGGTTCTTTCGGGAGTTGTCCACGAACTCACCGGACTATCGCGGTCAGGCGGGCGGGACGGCGCCGCGGCGAAGTGCGGGCTCGCACTGATTGACCGGTGTTCTGTCGTGGAATTCATTGACGCAAAGTCCGTATCCGTTGACGAACAACTGGTTGAATATGCAGTTCAGAACGACTGCCTGGTGGTGACGAACGACCGCCGGGTCAGGGAGGCGCTGTTCGCACGGGGGATCGGGGCCATATCGATGAGGGGAAGGAAAAAGCTGGAGCTATTGCGGAGATAGGAACTATGTACCACAAACTGATGCTTGAAGACAAAGTACGGGTGCCACCCCAGCGGCTTGGGGAGAAACTCGAGAGGGTTATTCTCGACGTGCTCCAGGAGCAGCTCGAAGGCAGTATCGACAAGGAGATCGGGATCTTCATCTGCGTGACCAAAGTCAATGACGTGGGAGAGGGAGAACTCGTCCCGGGAGACGGCGGCGTTTACTACGATGTAAAATTCGAAGCCATGGTCCTCAGGCTCGCCCTCCAGGAAGTGATCGAGGGGCTCGTGGTCGAGACCACGAGCTTCGGGGCATTCGTAAGCCTCGGCCCGATCGATGCGATGCTCCACGTAAGCCAGATCTCCGACGAATATATCAATTACGACGAGAAGAATGCCCGGCTCATCTGCCAGGAATCGAAGCGGTATATCGGCGTGGGGGACGTCGTCCGGGTCCGGGTCGTGACCCTGAGCCTCAACGAACGCGAGCCGCGGGACAGCAAGATCGGCCTGACCATGAGGCAGGCGGGGCTCGGGACTTCGCTCTGGCTCGAGGAAGATATCCAGAAAGAGAAAGAAAAGGCCGGCCAGCCTTCCGGTGCAGCCCGCGAGCGTGCGCCCGAAAAGGGAAAGTCAAGGAGAAAGGAGCATGCCTCCGGCGAATAAGAAAAAACAGGGCAAGGTCTGCAGGGATTGTCACCGCGTTGTCGACGGCGAGATCTGTGTCATCTGCGGCACCTCGAACCTGAGCGAGGACTGGTCCGGTTACCTTGTCATCATCGATCCGGAGAATTCAGAGGTGGCCAAACGGATGAATATCAAGCTTCCGGGCCGCTATGCGCTGAAGGTCCGCTGAATGCTTGTTCTTCCCGAAGAGCACCGGAAGCTCTTCAAGGAACCTTTCGGTGAACTCTTCCCCTCGCTGGAGGGGCTCCTTCCCCGTATCGAGGGAAAGATCGTCTATGCGGTCGGCGACGTCGTCACGCACAATCTCCAGGCACGCGGCATCACCCCCGCGATCGCTGTCATCGACGGCCATACCATGAGGAATCCCTGTGACCGGCTCCCTGCAGTACGGGGAGAGTGCATAAGGGTCAGAAATCCTGCAGGAACCCTGACAGATGACCTCACCCGCGCGCTGGAGTACAGCATTTTGCACACTCCTGCCACGATAGTTGTCGATGGCGAGGAGGACCTGGCAGTCATTCCCCTCGTGCTGGCAGCACCGGTGGGATCGGTCGTCCTCTACGGGCAGCCCGGCAGGGGCGTTGTGCTCCGGACGATCGATACCGGGGCAAAAAAGGTCGCCCGTTCGTTTCTCGGCCGTTTTCTCCCGGGCCAGGCTCCCGGTCCATAGTGGCGGAAGCCCGGGAACAGGATTACGCCTGCGAGGTCATAGTTTAAATAACACGGTTTCCTATAATTACAGGATATCGATGGACTTTGAGATTACAAGCGATAAGAAAAATGAACTTTTGTCCCGGCGGGAGGTCCAGTTTACCCTCCGTTACGAGGGCGCCACTCCATCAAGGATGCAGATCATCGGCAAACTCTGCGCACTGCTTAACGTCAAGGACACGCAGGTAACCCTCGACACCCTTCACAGCAGTTTCGGGAAAATGGAGATCACCGGCGCTGCACGCATCTACGAGAGTGAAGAGAGCCGGAACAAGACCGAACGCCCCCACCTGGCTGCCCGCGGAATGCCCAAGCCCAAGGAAGAAGGAGCGGCTTAAAACCATGGCAGCAGCAAAGAAAGCGGCCGCAAAAGGACCGATGAGGGGTGCGCACTACAAAGTGGAAGGCGCAAAAGTCACCATCGCCAGCAGGTTCTGTCCCCGCTGCGGGCCCGGTATCATCATGGCAGAGCACAAGGACCGGGTCGCCTGTGGCAAGTGCGGATATACAGAATTCAAAAAATAAGTAAGTCGATGCCTTTTTCCGGGCAGATACTTGGGCTTGAGGGCACAGCGTGGAACCTCAGTGCTGCTCTTTTTGACGACGATCTCATTGCACTTGCGTCCGACCCTTACAAACCCGCCCGGGGAGGGATTCACCCGCGGGAGGCTGCCCAGCACCATGCGAACGTTATGCGCGACC
Organism: Methanoregula sp.; assembly: GCA_035622795.1. Lineage (GTDB taxonomy): Archaea > Halobacteriota > Methanomicrobia > Methanomicrobiales > Methanospirillaceae > Methanoregula. The sequence goes on from DASPUR010000031.1 coordinate 6,968, forward strand.
TCGTTGCATCGGTGGTAAAGGACCCGGGAAAGATTACCGGCGTCGCATTCTCACAGGGTCCCGGGCTCGGTCCCTGCCTCCGTACCGTTGCGACCGCGGCCCGTTCCATAGCGCTCGCACTCGATGTCCCGCTCGTGGGTGTCAATCATTGCATCGCGCACGTGGAGATCGGCCGGTTTGCAACCGGGTGCACCGACCCGATCGTTCTGTACGCAAGCGGGGCAAATACCCAGGTCATCGGCTATCTCAATGGCCGGTACAGGATCTTCGGCGAAACGCTCGACATCGGCATCGGGAACGCCCTGGACAAATTTGCGCGGTCCAGGGATTTTCCCCATCCCGGAGGCCCCCGGATCGAAGAACTTGCAGCGGCCGGGAAGTACACCGCCCTCCCCTATACGGTGAAGGGGATGGACCTCGCATTCTCCGGACTGGTTTCGGCAGCGAAGGATTCTCCTGCCCCCGTCGACGACGTCTGCTTCAGCCTGCAGGAGACGGCCTTTGCCATGTGTGTCGAGGTCACCGAACGTGCCCTCTCCCTTACCGGAAAGGACGAAGTCCTCCTGGTCGGAGGAGTAGGAGCAAACCGCCGGCTCCAGGAGATGCTTTTGACCATGTGCAGGGATCGCGGGGCCGCGTTCTTTGTCCCGGAAAAGAAGTATCTCGGCGATAACGGGGCTATGATCGCGTACACCGGCAGGCTGATGCTGGAGCAGGGGATCTCGCTACCGGTGGGATCGTCGCAGGTGAACCCGTCGTTCCGGTCGGACGAGGTCGAGATTACGTGGTGGAAAACCCCGGAAGATGCCGAGAAAAAACATGGTACTGGTGCCTGCGGAAGGAACGAGATGAAACAGGGCGCTGAGGCCGTGGTCACGTTTTCGGACCGCACCGTTGAAAAACGGAGGCTCCCAAAACACTATCGCGAACCGGCACTCGACCGCCGCCTGATCGCGGAGAGGACCAGGATGGAAGCGCGGCTCATGGCAGCGGCCCGGAAAGGCGGGGTCCCCACGCCCGTGATTCGGGATATAACCGCGGACACTATTGTAATGGAACGGATCCCCGGCCCCCTTCTCGCCGGTGAACTGCATCCTGAGGACCTCCGCGAGTCCGGCCGGATGGTCGGAAGGCTCCATTCCGCCGGGATCATGCACGGAGACCTCACCACGAGCAACATCATCCTCCGACAGCCTGACAGGAGACCGGTCCTGATAGATTTCGGGCTTTCGCAGGCCACTGCCGAGCTGGAACAACGGGGGGTCGACATCCATGTCCTGTTCCAGACCCTCGGAAGCACGGCTCCTGACCAGGCTTCTGCGCTGATAGGAGCATTCCTCTCAGGGTATCGGGAAACGTTTCCCGCTGCCGACGACGTCATTACCAGGGAACACGAGATCGAGCTCCGGGGGAGATACCTCTGAAGCTCACCCTCGTAACCACTAATGCAGGAAAGGTACGGGAGATCGAGGAATTTTTTGGTGACACGGTCGATGTTTCCCAGGTGTCCCTTGATATTCCCGAACTCCGTTCCGACGACGTAGCAAAGATCGCGGAGGGAAAAGCCCGGTTTGCCTTCGATGCGCTCCGTGTCCCGGTCCTCGTCGATGATACCGGGTTCTCGGTGGATGCCCTGAACGGTTTCCCGGGACCCTACGCCGCATTCGTGCTCCACACAATCGGTTACCAG
>DASPUR010000032.1:0-3236 GCA_035622795.1 Methanoregula sp.
GGGGATCATCTCCAGATCCGCCGATCTGCCGCCCCCTGGCAGAATATCCGTCATGAAGGAGAGGACATCAGGGAAAACAAGCTCGTTCTCCCGAAGGGGCACCTGATCCGGCCTTTCGACATCGGGGCGCTGGTCACGTACGGGATCACATCCATCGTTGTCCGTGCAGTCAGGGTCGGGATCATCCCCACCGGGAGCGAACTCGTTCCTATCGGTGTCCGGCCGAAGCCCGGGCAGGTCGTGGAGAGCAACACGGTTATGGCCCAGGTCTACCTCTCCCAGATGGGGGCGCATTGCACACGTTACCCCATTGTACCGGATGACCCGGACCGTATCCGTGAAACACTACGTACCGCTACCGAAGAAAACGACCTTGTCCTCATCTCGGCCGGCTCTTCTGCCGGCACGCGTGACTTTTCCGAGAACGTAATCCGCTCACTCGGGGAACTGGTCTTCCACGGGGTGGCAGTCAAACCCGGCAAACCGGTCATGCTCGGGAATATCAGGGGAAAACCAGTCCTCGGGCTGCCGGGGTACCCGCTCGCTGCCCAGACAGTCCTGCGCGAATTCGCCGCTCCACTCCTCGAGTCCTGGGGATTTGCGCCTGCACCCCGTTACCCTGTAACGGTCAGGCTCGTACAGCCCATCGTTTCAGATCTCGGATTTGACGAGTTCGTTCCCGTCTTTGTCGGCAGGATCGGGAAAACAATCATAGGAACACCCCATGGAAAAGGTGCTTTTGCCCAGATGGCGACGGTAAAGGCCAACGGGTACACCCACATCCCGGCCCCCGTTGAAGGGTACGAAGCCGGTACTCTGCTTGAGGTCCTGCTGACCACCGATCCCGGAAGCATCGAACGCACCCTGATCATGACCGGCTCGATCGACCCGGCTCTGGAAGAACTCGCCAGCCTTGCCCACGACGAAGGCCTGTTCATCCATGCAACCAACCCCGGCAATATTCCGGGGATCCTTGCGCTGTGCAGCAACACCTGCCATGCGGCACCGCTGCTCCTTCCCGCCGGTCCCCTGCTGGCTTCGTACCGGCCGCTGAGGTACCACCCGGAATCCGGTGAACTGGCCTTCATCCATATCGCCACCGTCGAACTGGGCATCGCGTCCCGCGATGGTTCGGGTATAAAGGACCTCACGCATACCCGTTTCATCAATACCAGGAAAGAGACGTCTTCGCGGTTGGTCCTTGATGCGCTCATCGCCGCTGAGGGCATCGACCCCGAGAGTATAAACGGTTATCTCCAGGAGGTCCACGGCCCCCAGGCGGTCGCAGCCGCAATAACTAACGGGTTTGCCGATACGGGAATATGCACTTCAGCCATTGCCAGTGCGAGCGGTCTCCGGTTTTTCCCGGTTACGCACGAAGATTACGAGCTGACCGTGAGAAAGGAGACGCTCTCCGATCCCAGGATTGGATCGCTCATCACCCTGATCCAGTCTCCGGCCTTCCATGCGCATGTGCAGAAAATCGGGGGATATTCAACAGAGAAGACCGGTACCGTCCGGGAGCTGTCGCGGAATTTCACCCTTACCGATTGCCCCGGGTAGTTCACCGGCTGGGACGCCGTCTTGCATTTCCGGAAACGGGAAAAAGTTATTCTTTTACCTGGTTCTTTTCACAACCGATGCTCCGGGCACCTGTTTTAAGATCTCTTCCTTAAACTTCCCGAAGTGGAGCTCGTCCAGCTGTTCCGAGAGGAGCCTCCCGCTCCAGGCCCGGCGGTAGACCCAGTCAATGATCCTGTCAATGACAAAGAGGACCTGTTCTGCGGTCTCAACGGTCAGTAATTCCCGGCCAACCTTCGGGTGCCGCCCACGCCTGCCCCCCACGGTGATGAGGAAGTGGCGGTTTTCAGCCTTGATGAGATCGAAATGGCATGACTCTACACAGACCCCGCAGTCAACACATTTATTCTCATCCAGCTCCGAAATGCCGTTCCTGATCCGGATCGCGCTCTCCTTGCAGTACGAGACACAGTTCCCGCAACCAGTACAAAGTCGTTCCGAAGTGCGGACCGGCTGGACCCTGCCGATGATACCGATCTCATTCAGCATCGGACTCGTGCAGGCATTCGGGCAACCCGACAAGGCGATACGCATCTTGACCGGCATCGTCTTTCCGAAGAGTTTCGAATCGATCTGCCTTGCGAGGCTGATAGTGTCGATGTTCGCGAATTTGCAGCGTTCGTTACCGGGACAACTGATAATATTGACGACTTCATCCTTCTCGGAACCGACAGGAGTCCCGTTCTTCTCGAGTGCGAGCGACAGGTTCCTGAGCCGCCTGGGATCAACGTGGGGGATCTCGATGGTCTGTCGCAGGGTACAATGCACTATTCCCTGTCCATAAGTCCTGGCGATCCTCGCAATACCCCGGAGTTGTTCTGTCGTGAGTATTCCGGCGGGTGCCCGGATCCTGACGGTGGAAAGCTCCGGGTTCCGTTCGGTGATGACACCACCTTTCATATGAATACCGAATTCGTGCTGCATCTGGTAGTACCTGTGAAGAATCAGGTAAAAAGTCTGGCGTTGTAGCACCAAACTCCTGTTCTCATGATCCACGCGTTAGACGAGGGTCCGCTGGCACGCAGAGACGAATGCCGCGGAATAAAAAGTGACAGGGGTTCCGCACGAAGGAACCTGCGCAGAATTTTTGGCGTTTCGACATGACAGCAGACCGTGCAGGAAAGTTCCGGCTGCCGCCAGAAGAACAGTTGTATTAATCACCAGGATGGCACGACAGTTCATTTGCCCAAAATCCGAACCAATCCCGGGTTTGGTATTAATAACTTGTTTATCGGATGCAGATCCATTATTTTTCATGCAACCCGGACATAAGGGCTATTCGATCGACGAAATCAATACACGCATGGATGCAGCGGGTCTCCGGCCGGAGATGAAAGACTATATCCGGCAGTGCGTGGCATTCCATACCTCTCCCGCACCGGGAGTTTTGATCGGCGCCTTCATGGTGGAGTACGCGCTTGAACTGCTCGGAGCAGGCCCCGGCGAGAAGCTGTACGGCGTCTGCGAGACCCCCAAATGCGCACCCGATGCGCTCCAGATCATCGCGCACTGTACGACCGGCAATAACCGGCTCAGGGTCATCCCCATCGGGAAGTTTGCGATCACTTTAAACGCGGCAACCCAGGAGCCGAAGGCTGATGCGGTCCGTGTGTATGTCGATTCCGGAAAACTGAAACGCTATCCGGTCATCGACT
>DASPUR010000033.1:0-5480 GCA_035622795.1 Methanoregula sp.
GCAGAGGTCCTGGAGGTAGTGGAGGTCCTTATAGATGAGCGCCGACGAGAACTGGGTGGGGAACGCCCCCCGGACAAGGTTCTCCTTCTTCGCATTGAGGATCATCGAGTTGCCAGCTCCGGAGAGGAGGATGTCGACCGCAGTTGCCCTCCCGATCCCTGCAGCTTCCGCAAGGGCAACAGCCTCGGCGCCCGTTGCCATGAATGATCCGAGCACAAGGTTGTTGATGAGTTTCATCTTCGTGGCAAGGCCCGGCTCGCCAAGATACCAGATGGTCCTGCCTATCTTGTCGAGGACCGGTCTTGCGCGCCCGAACGCTCCTTTGTCCCCGCTCACGAGCACGGTGAGCGCACCCTGGGAGGCGGGCGCGACGCTTCCGAGGACCGGGCACTCGAGGTACGTGCAACCGCGCTCCTCCGCGAGCTGGTAAAAACCGGTTACTTCCGCAAAATGGTTCGTCGTGGTGTCGACGATGATCTTCCCCCGGCAGTTCCCGCTCAGCAGGCCATCGGGACCGGCAAGCACTTCCTTCACGGCGCCGCTGTCGAACAGGTTGACGATAACGATATCCGCACCGTCTATCAGTTCCCGCGGGCTGCCTGCAATGGCCGCCCCCATCCCCTCGCCCTTCGCCCGGGTCCGGTTCCAGACCACAAGCTCGATCTTCTCTGCGATGAGATGCTGCGCTATCGTCTTCCCGAGATGGCCGAGGCCGGCAAATCCGATCTTCATACCTGCACCGTACCCGGGATTTTTTTGTCCCGGTTCTTAATGGATTGCCTCACAGGACAGTGCGGGTAGTGGCTGGCAGGCCGGAGTATCACAGCTGTCCCGGCAGGTGCTGCGGACAGGAAAAAATGATTATACCGGGATGATCCGGCTGCCGTGGATCTCGTTGATAACCTGCCCCATACCCATGTAGAGCGCGAGGCCGCCGGCGATCACGCCGACGATACCTGCGAGGGTGAGGACAAGGCTGTTTGCACTCAGCTCGGCACCGATGAGAAGGATGACAAGAAGGACGACTGCAGCGAGCGTGAGCTGGAGGAGGCGGTGCATTTTCAGGGTGCAGACAAAGAGGCCGAATGCAAAGATCCCCCAGACCGCAAGGAACCCGGCAAGCTCCGGCGCGCCCGGGGCTTTGGCAAGCCCGAGCGCAGGCAGCATCAGCAGGGCGGCAAAGGAGATCCAGAAGAACCCGAAACTCCCGAACGTGAGCATGCCGAAACTGTTGTTCTTCTTCCACTCCATGATCCCGACAACTGCCTGTGCAACGCCCCCGTAAAAGATCGCCATCGCAAAGACCGGGCTTGCAAGGCCGGTCAACCCTGCGTTATGGAGGCTGAGCAGGATCGTGGTCATGCCGAATGCACACAGCCCGAGGGGGGCCGGGTTTGCCGTATTATCGATCAGGAAAAGGTTGTTCCGGTTTTTTTCATCTATGGTTTCCAAGACTATCCACTCCAGCTCCCGCCGGCCCGCCCGCCTGCCTTTGCGGATTGCACCGCCTTCCTGGCAGGAGACGACTGCCCGCCCGTCACTTTTTTAAACGGAGGGTGTTTGCCGGGGGTTGTGGTGCGCCTCTTGAGCGCGACTGCACCACTCTTTAAAAAAATGTGGTGCAGAATAATAAACGATGTGGTTTACTTTTCAGATTTTTTCAGGATTATTGCACCACTTGTAATTTCCCAGTGGTGCGCATATCACCGATATGGTTTAGCGTGGCCTGAATAAATCCAACGGGAGCTTATCCTATCCCGGGCCTCAAGTATACCCGGTTTGTCTGGTGCAGGAATGACGCCAATGTGGTGCAGGTTGCAAAATTCCGGGGAGTTATTTCCGGGACCGGTGAACAAACCGCCTCCCATGGATGGAACGGTATTATTCAGCTCTGAGAGCGTCGATCGGGTCCATGTTCGATGCCTTCCAGGCGGGATAGACTCCCGATGCTATGCACACGACGACCCCGATGACCATCCCGTACGGGACATAGACGATACTCTCCGGCAGGAAGAAGTACTGGGTGCTCCCGATCATCGCATTCACCACGGTATACCCGATGATGAGGCTCATGATCCCGCCGGCAAGGGCGCCGATGATCCCGAGGATGAATGCCTCGTAGAGGAACATCCGGCGCACCTCCCCCTTTTCCGTCCCGATGGAGAGGAGGATCCCGATCTCCTGAACCCGCTCGTTGACCGACATCATCATTACGTTGAAGATGCTCACCGCAGCAACGACGAGAGAGATGCCGCCGATGGCGAGGATGAAGGTGGTGATGGTGGAGAGTGTCTGGGTGATGCTCGCTATCCGGGAACCGGCATCGGTGATCCGGACGATATCGGCGTTCCGGTTCACCCGCTGGTTGATCGAGTCTTCCGTGTCGTTCAGCGTGCTGACATCTGAGAGAACGACGTTCACCTGGTCGTACACGTTCAGGTTGCCATAATGGTTGGTGTAGAAGAGGTCGTCGAGGACGATCGCGTTGTCGGTGAAGACGCCGTCCGAAGGGAACCCCCGGGAAGCGAGGATACCGGAGACCCGGACGGTCGGCCGGCCCGCAGTGCCCGGTGTCCCGAGCTTGATCGGCGTCCCGACATTGAGGTTGAACTGGGACGCGATGGTCGATCCCACGAGGCAGTCGTCGACCCCGCGGATATTGTCGCCGCGGGCTACGGTGAGGAATTTCGTGATATCCGTCGGCGCGATCCCCCAGATCGCGCCCCGCCCGTCAGTGGAACCGATCGTGAACTGCGTATTCCCGTGGTGGAGCGGGATGACCGTATTTATACCCGCAGCGCTCGTGATGTCGTTGAGCGTACTCTTGTCGATCCCGGTCTGGGTCGAGGGGACCCCGGCGACCGAAGTCGTCCGGACTGTGTCGGAGGTGACGATGATCGTGTTGACGTTCGAGGAGAGCTGTGCCTGCACCGAGAGCTGCATGTTCGTCCCGAGCATCCCCATGGACGAGATGGCGACGACTCCGATCACGATCCCGATCGACGCGAGGAGCGACCGGAGGAAGTTCAGCCGGACACTCCTCACCGAAAGCTCGAAGAAGATGTCCTTCATGACGAGACGATCCTCCCGTCCTCGAGCTGGATCGTGCGCCGGGCGTAGGTGGCGATCTTGGGATCGTGGGTGACGAGAATGACCGTTTTGCCCTTTTGGTTCAGTTCGAGGACGATATCCATGATCTGGATGCCGGTCTTACGGTCGAGGTTGCCGGTCGGTTCGTCGCACAGGAGGATCTTCGGGTCGTTGACGAGCGCCCGGGCGATCGCCACCCGCTGCTGCTGCCCTCCCGAGAGCTGGGCCGGGCGGTGGGCGGAGAGCGATTCGTCGAACCCGACTGCGCGGAGCACCTCTGCGGCCTTGCCGGTATCGTCCCTTTTTTTGTATTTGAGGATGAGCGGGTACTCTACGTTCTCGTACGCGGAGAGGAGGGGGATGAGGTAGAACTTCTGGAAGATATACCCGATGACGTCCCGCCGCAGGTGCGTCCGTTCGAGCGCGGTCATCTTCGCTACGTTCATCCCGCTGATGAAGAGCTCTCCCGAACTGGGGATATCGAGGATCCCGAGCTGGTTCATCAGGGTCGATTTGCCTGATCCGGACGGTCCCATGATCGCCACGAACTCCCCGTCCATGATGTCGAGCGAGAGATGGTTGAGGGCGGTAAAGTCGCCGCTTTCGAGATGGTAGACCTTGGTGACATCCACCAGGCGGATGAGCGGGGTACTCTCGATCGTGCAGGACACCTCATTGTTTCTTCCGGAGCCGGGCGAGGATCCACTTCCGTTTCACCCAGATCCCGACCAGAACCCCCGCGACGATCCCCCCGGCAATGACCGGGTAGAATGCGGCCAGGCCGCCTCCACCCCTGCCGCCGCCAAACGGGAAGATCCCGCCCCCTCCTCCGCGGGGTGCACCGCCACCGGCGTTCCCGCCTGCGGTGCCACCGGCAGCCGGGGTGCCTCCGGTCCCTAAAACGCCACCGGAGTTTTCGGAACGGCCGGACCCGGTCCCCGCAGCAAGGATGCGCAGATCGAGCCGGTTTACCGTGGAAAACGTGTTCCCCTGCGCGTCTTTCCACTGGACCTGCAGCGGGACATTGGAGAGGTCAGCAGCCGAGAACGTGAGCGTGAAACTGGAGAAATCCCCTGCGGCAAGCGTGCCGATGGCGTACGAAGGGTACGGCTCCACCGTCCCGGCGGGGGGAAGGACGGTGAGGACCATGCCGGACGCATCGGTGACCCCGGCATTGCTCACGTCACCGGTCATCTGGTAGGAATTTCCCTGTGGCGTGAGGGCTATGTTATTCACCACAGGCTTTGCCCCGGTCTTGTCCTCACCGACAACGATCGGGAGGGTCACGTCCTGCGCATGCTTGTTGTCGCCGTTCTCGTACGCTATGTGGAAGCTGAGATTGGTCTCCTGCGCCGGGGTAACCGTAAACGGGAGATCGACTTCGTTGCCGGCCGCAAGGACGCTGGTGAAGGATTCTGTCGGGGTGATGTCGAGGCCCGGACCAGAGGCGGTGACGATGATGTTATTGATCGGCCCGTCCCGCGGGTTCACGATACTCAGGTTGACGGTGTCCGGCCGGTTGATGGCAAAATTATCCGGTTTATTCGAGATATATCCGCTGATATCGGTCGAGTCGACGACGATCTTGATAGGGTAATGAATGGAACTTGCATCCTTAGTCCCGATCGTGAAGAGCGGGAAATAGGTGCCGTCTGGCCCGTTTACGACCACCACAAAACTGACGGAGAGGGTCGATCCCGGGCCTATGTAGGTCAGCGTCTGGAACGTGTTGGCGTTGATGACCTGGATGTTGTTCGCGATGATGTCAGGCTGGGAGAGCCCGACCGACTGGTTTGCGACATTGGAGAGGACAACAGTGATCGTTCCCTGCTCGCCCGGGTAAAAAACCTGCGGGTAAGACGTGACGCTCGCGATGGAGACGAGCGATGCCGCAACCGATGAGGACGACACGCCGGTCTGGGCAGCAACTGCCGATACGAGGAAGAGGAACAGGATAACCCCCCCTGATACTCTTCCTCTCATAAATAACCCCCATGATGCCGTTTGTTTCTCCCGGTTTCCGAGTACATCTGCTGACTGATACCCGGCTTACATTAAATAGATTTACCAGACCGATGAAATGCCAGACTCAGGGCCCGGGCCCGTACCGTATCCAGCTGCCTCTGGAGCGGAAAGGAACCGATCGTGCCCGGGCATCGCCCTGTCCCCCGCTTTTTTCATTAAAAAACTGCTGCCCGGTCTCGTTTTAAGATATGAAAAAAGTACGGTGTGACCCGGACCTCTTTTTTAACCCGGACGTGTAAACTAAAAACGAATGTATTGCTACGGCGGAAAAAAAGGTCAGTCGCTCCGGAGCGCATCGATCGGGTCCATGTTCGAGGCCCGCCATGCCGGGTAGAGGCCGGAGGCGATACAGACAACCATGCCGA
>DASPUR010000034.1:0-4167 GCA_035622795.1 Methanoregula sp.
GAGAGAAAATTTCCCGGGCCCGGGCCGGGTATCCGGCATTGTTCCGGTCCGGGATCCCACATGCCATCGCCTGGAAACCATTCAGGCGTCCACCATATCCTGCCGCCCGGGATAACTGCAAAGTTTTCAGCACTCAAATAAATCCATAAATCGCCCGGCAGCGAACCTTCAGGAAACAAATCTTACGAGGAACCTTCCATGAACACTACCACGATTATTTCAGTGATCGGCATCGTCTGCTTCCTTGCCGTCGCAGCAGCCGGCTGTCTCGGCACCGGCCAGGGAACGCCGGCCACACCGCCCGGCCAGCCATCCGGAACACCGGTTACGGTCGGTCACCTGTTCGTCAATGAATCCCAGAACAATGCCAAGGTCACCCTGAGCAAAGGCGAGATCATCACGGTCAGTCTTGCGGAAAACCCCACCACCGGTTACCAGTGGAACCTGACCACGACGTCCGGGCTGAACATAACCGGGGACCAGTACACACCATCGGACCCGACCGGCCGGCTCGTGGGATCCGGCGGGACGCACAGCTGGGACATTACTGCCATCGCATCGGGAGACCAGCAGATCTCCGCCGTTTACCGGCGTTCATGGGAGCCCGTTACCGGCAGCGAGTCCGCGTTTGCGATGACCGTAACAGTGCGGTAAAAACCTTTTTCCGGGGTATCACCGATACCCTTAATATTCCTCCTTTCCCATACTGTAAAGGCACTCTTTACCAGATTGTGCTGACAGATGTAAGTCCGACGTGCGACACCGCACTGCCCGAACAGGCTTTGGGATTACAGAGAGTCAGTAGCCAATACTGCACTTTTCTGGACTTACCTGTACTCAAGGAGGCTGTACTATGGCACGAATGCATGCCCGCAGAAGGGGCAAGTCATGCTCGGTCCGCCCCTACCGGAAAGAAGCCCCCGCGTGGTCCAACACCGACGCAAAGGCAATCGAGAAAGTCATTCTCGATCTCCGGAAGGAAGGCGCATCGAGCAGCAAGATCGGACTGGTCCTGCGGGACCGGTACGGAGTTCCCGATGTGAAACTTGCCACCGGCAAGCGTATCGGGGATATCCTGAAAGAGAACAAGGTCTCATCCGAGATCCCAGAGGATCTTCGCGACCTCATGATAAAGGCGCTGGGCCTGCGCAAGCACCTCGGCGAGAACACCAAGGATCTCCACAACAAGCGCCAGCTCCAGCTGGTCGAGTCGAAGATCCGCAGGCTCGTGAAATACTACACGGGAAGCAGGAAGCTGCCCAAAGAGTTCACGTACAAGCCGGAGAACGCAGAGATCCTGCTCTCCAGATAAGATCAGGTAACCAGACGTCCACAGGCGCACGAACCATGTCCCTCGAATCCGCAAGCGGTGCCATCGCCGAAGAGATCCGCAGGCAGGAGTTCGTCGAGGTGTTTGCACACCACGACGCAGACGGCATAGCAGCCGGCTCGATCCTCTGCCACGCGATGCTCCGGGCGGGCATCCGGTTCCGGCTCAGGATCCGGCACGAGATCGGCAGCGCCGATCTGGCCGGCGATTCGGCATACCTCCTCTGCGACATGGGTGCAGGGATGGAGGATCTCCGCGGTGACGCGATGGTCGTTGACCACCATCTGCCGCTCTTTGGCGGCGAGTTCCATGCCAACCCCCGGCTCGACGGGATCGACGGAGATCGCGAACTCTCGGCTGCCGGCACCGCGTACATCGTCGCCCAGCAGATCGGGGACAACCGTGATCTCGCCGGCCTCGTAGTCTGCGGGATCATTGGCGACGGCCAGGAAATGGCGGGAAAGAACCTCGAGATCTTCAACGAGGCGATCGCAAACGGGGTCATCAACCCCGGGCGAGGCGTGACACTTCCCGGCAGGGATACCACCGAGGCGTGGCTGATGGCGACTTCGCCGTACCTCCACGGCGTCAGCGGACAGGAGCAGCACATCAGGGAGCTCATCGCGCAGGCACAGGACCAGAAAAAAGGCCCGGACGCCCTGCGGCTCGACGCACTCCTCTCGGGAGTAGTACTGGATGCTGCCCCGGCGACCGCGGCCGAAAGCCTGCAACGCATCTACGGCGATACCTTCAACCTCCAGCGCGAGGTGATTGAAGACGGCCATTCCCTGACCGCGATCATCGATGCCTGTGGAAAGACCGGGCACGGGGACATCGGCGCTACGCTCTGCATGCGCTCATCGCACTATATCGGCGAGGCGTGGGAGATCGCCCGCAGGCACCGCTCAAGCGTTATCGCAGCGGCCGGAACCGCAAAACCGGCAGAGAATGCCACCGGGGTCTACGAAGTCACGGACGTGTCGGTCATCAGCGATGTCGCCGACATCCTCTCCCGGGACCGGGACGCGTCGTCCCCGGTCCTCGTCTATGCACGATCGGGAGTGGGGTGCCGTCTCTCAGCCCGTGCACCCGGAGGCAGGGAGCTCGGGCCGCTCGTCCGGGACCTGGCACGTTCGTGCGGCGGGACCGGTGGCGGTCACGTCCGGCGGGCAGGGGCGACGATCCCCTGCGACCGGATCGCGATGTTTGCGAAAGGATGGCAGGAGGCGCTCGCGTCATGATGCGGATCGCGGGTTCGATAACGACGGTCCACCCCCGTGCAGCCTGCATCGCGGCAGCGCTGGGGCCCGACAACCTCCCGGGCATGGCGACGCACGCCGAAGGCGACCGCGTCGTCACCACGATGGAGGGGACATCAGTCCGTTCGGTCATCGCATCGGTGGACGATTACCTGATGAATCTGGCGATCGCGGAGGACGCATGTTCCGTCACTCCGTGAGCAGCATATCACGGATGTCTATTAACGACAACCGCATTACAATCTCCAGGTGATACCATGGCAAAGAAGAAACAGGTTGGAAGAAGAGTAGAAGGCTGGAAGGCCAAGAGCTGGTTCAAGGTATACGTTCCCGACAACCTCGGGAAGGCGTATATCGGCGACACCATCTCGAACGATGCTGAGAGCGTTGTCGGCAGGATCATGACCTCGACGCTTGGCGAGATCGTCAACGATTACGCCAAACAGCACATGAAGATGAGCTTTAAGATTTCAAACGTTGCCGGCGACGCGGCGTACACCGAGTTCGTCGGCCACGAAGTCACCCGGGACTACCTCCGATCGCTCGTGAAGCGCCGGAGCTCCCGGATCGATACCTGGGTCCCGATTCTCACCAAAGACGGCAAGAAGGTCCGGCTGACCGTCTGCACCTACACGTTCGCCCGTGCAAACCTCTCGCAGGAGCACGCGATACGGAAGGCCATTACAGACGCGGTCCTTGCCCAGGCAGGGGCATGGGACCTGACCACGCTCGTCAACGGTATCGTCTCTGGCGAGATCTCCCGTGACCTCTTCAAGACGGTCAAAACGATCTACCCGACCCGCAGGGTCGAGATCATCAAGTCCAAGGTCGAGCCCGTCGCGGCGAAGATCTCGACTGCGTAATTTTTTATTGTTTTTTTTCCGGTTTTTGTCTGCTCTCCTGAGCTCTGGATCATAGGTCGGGATTAATGCCATAACCTGATTGAAAAATTGGTATTATAGATCCTTCTTACACGCGTTTAGTAGAATTACGAGGGTGACCCCCTCTCTCATGTCGAAGAACTTCGTTCTTCTCCAGCCAACCATTCTGATGAAAGGTTGTCTCCCCAGAGGGGGAGGCAGCGAAGATGCTTTGCATCTTCTCGATTTCGCATTCTGATGAAAGCTCAATCAGCCCAAGGGGGCAAGCCCCCTTGACCCCCTTCCCATTATTTTTTTCACGGCAAAAACCCGTACACTTCCATGCTCCACGGGGCGAGGGTCGGAAGACCCCGAGCGCCCGTGGCCCCATCACAATCTATACGAAGGATCTTCAGGATTTTTCCAGAGCCATTTTTTATCTTAGTTTTTCTTCTGCTCCAAGAGCTTCGGATAGGTCGAAATCGAAAGCCGAAACCCGGTCTGAAAAATTTTCAAACTCTATCAGAAGGGTGTAAGTTACCCAGCCGCGCCTCGGTTATGAAACCGTGTCACGGTTGTACAACTAACAGCAAACAATTTTCTCCGGTGTGAATGATCCGGCTGATGGTGCAAAGGTCGCCTAGAATTTCGGGCAGGGGGATAGGGGGTTACCTTCCTGAAAATTGGAGGGGGGTAGGGGCTTACCTCACTTTTTTTC
>DASPUR010000035.1:0-3241 GCA_035622795.1 Methanoregula sp.
TCGTCCCGACCGGGCCAGGATAACTCACCGCCTCCAGACCAGGGCTCCACGGATAACACCTGGGGAACCGGGCGTTCGATGGAACGGGTCCGGTTCCCCCGGTGCAATCGTTTCAAAATCGGATACGGAGGGGGGGGGAAATTCACTTAACCCCCCGGAAATTCCATTCAGAAAACTATGCCGGACGGATCTCGACCAGCTTCAGAACCCGGCCCTTGTCGCAGATCTCCGGAGCGTTTCCGAGTACATCGGTAACGATATACTTCTCGCCCTCCACGATCCCTTCCGGACGGCAGAGCGCGAAACTCCGGCATTCTCCCCGGTTGCAGGAAAGCTCGACCTTGATCTTCGAATTGACGATTGCCATGTCGGCATTGATGAGCATGGTGACGGGCGCATCCATCACCTCGACTGCCGTAGCGCCGTTGAGGTGTACCGGGCACTCATGGTGGGTGGTTCGGACCGTGATTATGCGGTACCGCCGGCCCTTCTGGAGATTGTTGCAGGCTTTCCTGACTTTGCAGTTGTCACACTCCGCCGCCTCTCCTTCATAGACAAACTCCGTTCCCTGGCGCGCGAGCACGGTTCCGACCAGGGTCACTTTTGTCTTGGCTTCCGGCATGCCGGCTCACTCCGTATACAGCATCTGCACGAGATGTTCCGCCGATTCACGGGTGATTCCCATATCGAATATAGTGAAACGTTCCGGGCGAATAGTCTTTGCCATCAGGATAGCTTCGACCGCGACCGCATCATCGATCCCGAGGTCGGCAGGAGTTGTCGGGGCGCCAATCTCTCGTAAGGAAGTGCGGATACTCCTCCAGTCTCCGCCGTGCAGGTACATAGAGACGATCGTCCCGATACCGCAGCTCTCGCCGTGAAGCGCCTTGCCCGGCGCGAGCCGGTCGAGTGCATGGGAGAACTTGTGCTCCCCCCCGCTTGCCGGCCGGGAGGAGCCGGCGATGCTCATCGCGACCCCGCTCGAGACCAGCGCCTTGATGACGAACCGGGCCGACTGCTCCATGTGGGGCTTGATGATCTGGGCGTTCTCAACCAGGATCTCGGCGGTCATTTTCGAGAGCGCGATCGCGTACTCGCTCATCGGCTCGCCCTTCACCCGGTGGGCGAGCTCCCAGTCGAGGATGGCGGTGTAGTTGGAGATGACGTCGGCACACCCGGCAGCAAGGAGCCGGTGGGGTGCCGAAGCGATAATTCCGGTATCAGCAATGATCGCGATCGGGGGCTGGGCCTCGAGGGATGCGTTCCCCTCGCCAGTCGGGACCGAGGCCCGGGCGGAAGCGATCCCGTCGTGCGATGCGGCTGTCGGGATGCTGATAAACTGGCGGTCGAGATTGTAGGACGCGATCTTCGCTGTATCGATCACTCTCCCGCCGCCGACACCAATGAGGAAATCTGCGTCCGATGCCGCTTTCTCGGCCTGGTGGATGACAGACGGGCTGATCTCTTCTGCGATCAAAACCTTCACCTCGCAGTCGTTGCCAAGGGCCTGCCGGACCCGTTCGCCTGCAAGGCCCATCGTCCCCTTCCCGGAGATGAGGAGCGCAGAAGACCCGAGTTTCAGGTCCTCGCAGACAGACGGGACCTGGCCGATCACATCATGGCCGATCACAACGTCCCGGGGGAGCTGCATCCATTTGGACTTGTCAAAACCCCGTTCTTTGAGTAATTTTATGGGATCTGCGCTCATTCTTATCAAGGATGATTAGTGATTTCATCTACAAATACTACATCGATCCCATACGATACGAACAGCCATACAATACCGTTGAGACGATCACGTACGCCATCATTCTTATCGCCGCGCTCTACCTGATCTACCGCTGGTTCCGGCAATCTGAGTTCTCCCTTGACGGGAAGTTCGTCCTCGCTACCCTGCCGTATGTCGTCTTCGGGGGGGTCCTTCGCGTAGTCCAGGATACCCACATGATCCAGGGAGACATCCAGTTCGCACTGGTCACCCCGTTCATTTACGTCTTGATTTTCCTGTACGCATTCGGTATACTCCTTTTTTCCCGGTATCTCGAGAAGTCGGGGTTCTCCGACAGCTATCTCACAATCTATTCCGGTGCCGGGATAATCTCGGTTTTCGTCACCGTGCTCGTCCTTCTTTCGTGGGCAGCAGGCCACACGCGCATAGACCTGTATGTCCTCACGGCAATCCTTCTGATGGCCGCGAGCTCCGGCTTCGCCGTCTGGGCTTTCATGCGCTACGTCCTCCCGTGGAAATACGTTGCAGATCCGCTCTACATAGCCCTCATCTTCGGCCAGCTCCTCGACGCAAGCGCGACGAGCTTCGGCATCGACCTCCACCCGGGTGTGAAGTACATCGAGCAGCATGTGGTCGGATCGCAGCTCATCGACCTGACCGGAACCGCGTTTGTCATGTTCCCGCTCAAGCTTGTCGTCCTCTTCCCGGCCATTTACATCATGGAGTTGTACCGGAAGGAAGCGAACCCGGCATTCTGGAACCTCGTTCTCCTCGCCATGATCACGGTCGGACTTGCCCCCGGCATCCGGGACATGGTCAGAATGGTGCTGTATGTCTAATTCGCCCCTCGCAAACGCCATCATCGTTGCATTCCTCCTCTTCTTTGCCACCCTGACCGTCGGCTGGGTCGGTACCGCGCAGAACCCTGCGGTTGGGGAGCAGCTCATGGCAGCGTTCCAGAAAGAGGTCGCCGGCGAGATTATCAGCAGCAACTCGTTTGACATTTTCGTCAAGCTCTTCTTCAATAACCTCGAGGCCTGTATTCTTCTCTTTCTCGGGGGGGCTTCCTTCGGGATCCTGACCATATTCATCCTGAGCTTAAACGGTGTCGTTATCGGCGCGATCATGGAAGTCGTCCATAACGACCATTCCGCGCTCTTTGTCGCTGCAGCAATCCTGCCGCACGGGATCTTCGAGATCCCTGCCTTCATCATATCGGGATCGCTTGGCATTCTCCTTGCCCAGTCCCTCATCAACGAATGGTACGGCACGGGTGATGCTGCGGAAAACGCACGGGGGTACGCTCGCACATTTCTCCACTGGGTCCTTCCGCTCGTCCTGGTCGCCGCCTTTGTCGAGGCTTTTATTACGCCGGTGGTCATACATCTAGTAGCTTAAGACCGGGCTGGTACCGGAGGACTATCGGATGGACGAGGACGCGGGCGCCCTGCCGCCAAAGAACGACTTTTCTGCTTGGTATAACGACCTCCTCTGGCGGGCAGAGATCATGGA
>DASPUR010000036.1:0-4225 GCA_035622795.1 Methanoregula sp.
CGTTGCCCGTCACGTCGCCCACCAGCTGCAGGAGCTGCCCGGGTGCGAAGGCCTGCGTGACCGTGGGCGTCACTGCCTGCGATGCGGTCCCCGCGCACCCCGCCATCACGATCGCAGCGGCCAGCAGGCATACCGGGACGAGTGAACGATACATTCCTGTGCCGCCGTTCCTGCCCTTCATGGTACCGGATATTTTTGCCGGTTGACTAGAAAAACATCTTGCTTTCCCTGCAGCCCGTCACGACGGTGGCTGCCCGGGTCCGGATGCGGTTGCCCCGGGCTCTTTGCTCAGTTCACCGGAACGGGGGGAAAAAAAGACGTGTGTTCTTGCTACCTGCGCCGCTTTGCGAGGAAGACGACGCCCGCAAGCGCGGCAAGGCCTGCTGCCGCAGGAGCCGGGCCCGGGAACTCCGGGACGGGGACCGGTTTGCCGACGGTGATGGTGCTCGTGTTCGATGCACCAAGATATCCCCACCCGCCGTCATAGGCGCCATCCCAGCCGACCGTGCTCGTCAGCTGGTACCCGGGCTGGACGGACGGGCTGACCACCCCTTCAATCACTCCCCCGTAGATGGCCGACAGAAGCCCGGTACCGGTGCCTTTCATCCCGCCGAGGCCGAAACCGCATATAGCACTATCGCCATTGCCCATGCAGTCCCAGCCCACCGAGGTGATGTTGATAGCCGGGTCAAGCGTGAAGAAGGCGTCGGAATGGTCGATGAGGAGACTCGCCTGGATGCTGTAGAGGACGTCATAGATGATCGTCCCGCCCGGGACGACGTTTGCCGTCAAGCTGACCAGCTGGATCACCATGTAATCGCCCGGGACCGAATTACGGACCCCGGTGTACTGCGATGCCGTCGCATTGACCGAGCCTCCGGCATAGTCCGCCTCGAGGGAACCGTCGGTACTGATCGGCGAGGGGCCGATACTGTCCATCGTCCCCGTGATACCGGCCGTGTCGAACAGGGGATGCGTCCCCTGCTGGAGCCCGCCGAGGGAGCAGGTGACCGTCGTCTGCTCTCCATAATTGTAGGTCGTATCGGCGGTGCATCCCGCCGGCAGGCCCGTGACCTGCCCGCTGCTGCGGATGGTGATCACCGCTTCCGACTGGGTCACCGGGGCAGGAGTGTCGAGCGTGTACGCGCCGTTGACCGTGAACGGCCCGCCGGGCCAGACGGGGTCCGGGGTTACAACCAGATTCATCGTCAGTCCGGGCGACTGCGCAGCGGCCGGGAGTACACAGAGCACGAGGAGTGCCCATGCGATCGCTATGAATACGGAATTGTTCTTCATGCCCATCATCTCCTTGAGGGGTCCGGACGGACCCTGGTATCATCCAAAAACATTCTTTTGTTTTAATAATATCATGCAAGGCAGCGGTGCAAGGTGGCCCGGGCGCCTGCCATTCGTTCCGGGACCGGGGAGATACCTGCGTGCAGGTTCCGGATGCGGAACCGGTCCGCTTCCCGGAAATTCCCGCACGTTCCGCGTGCCCCTGCCACCCGTAACCTCCGTAGGGCACGCCCGGGTCTTCCCCGTGGATGGCTCCAACGACGCACCGGAACAAAATACCAATATTTTTTCGCCATGCCATGCAACCTGTACCTGATGATCTGCCGGCGGTGCGGGGCACAAAACCCCGATTTCTTCGAGAAGTGCCTGGAGTGCGGCGCACAGCTCCCGCGGGCCGACCCGGACGCCCGGAAGAAAAAGCTCCTGCTCTACGGCGTTGCCGGGGCCGCGGTCCTCGTCCTCACCGGGGTGCTGGTGCTGTTCCTCCCCGCGATCATCGGCCTGGTCTCGGGGGCGCCGGCAGCCCTCCATTCCGCACCGGTCGCCGCAGTCCCCGAGATCACCACGTTTGCGATCGGTGAGCCGGCCACGTATGGCGACCTGCAGATGACCGTGATCGGCACAAAGGACGGCGCCGTCTTCGAAGACCGGAAGTTTTATTCCGTTACGGTCCTGCTGCAGAATTCCGGCGACCACGATACCCTGCACTTCACGTCCGGCGACTTTCCGCTTGTCGATTCGATCGGCGAGGTGATCAGCCCGATCGGGATCGGCGACGGGATCAGCTACGACCTTGCCCCGGGCAGCAGCGGGAAGATCGAGCTCCGGTACATCGTCCTTGTCCGGCAACAGGGCCTGAAACTCCGGATCGACCCCCGCGTCCCGCTCAACGGGGTCTCGGGCCGGGGCGTCTTCTACGATTTCCTGCTCTAAAAAAATCCGCGGACCCCCCGGTTCCGGCCCGCGGGATTCGGCCCGGGGCTTTCCTTTCGCCGTCGTGATCCCGCCGCTTTTCCTAACCCCCCGGTTAAACACAAGAACCCGCGACATTCTGGCAATATATACGGTCTTTGGCGAGATGTTCTGATCGAGCCTTGCGGGCATCCTCCAACAAACGGGACCCCAAAATCAGGCAGGAAACGTGAGACATGACGAACCTTGGCGATGTAATCCGGCAGGTAGAGACTGCCCTGAACGATTCCCTCTGTCCCCCGACCAGCCACGAACGCGAAGTGTACCACAGGATCCTCTCCTCGGTGTACGTAGGTGCAGTCGAGGCTCAGGGCAGTAAGTAACGATCCGGATACAAGAGAAATCCTCCCGCAGGAATGCCCGGCCCGGCAGCGTCGCTGCCCGGCCGGAAACAATTGTATTACAACGGTTGACCAAAAGAAAGGTTTTTGGCATGTTCGGTTTTGAGACCGCCGTAATCGGCCTTGAGCTGCCGAAGACGGCATACGCCGGCGGGGAACTCATCGAAGGGACGCTTTTTCTGAGTATAAAAAAGCCGGTAAGATCCCGGGGATTGTCTGCAGCCCTCGTTGCCGAACAGCAGTTCCGGGAACAGGTCTATTCCGACGGCGAGCCCTGGACCTGCACGAGCACCCGGAAGATCTATGATTTCCGGCAGCTTCTCGACTGCGGCCGGGAGTACACCGCGGCAACGGACACCCCGTACCCGTTCAGCCTCGTGATGCCCCCGGTTGACCTCACGGCACGGGCGGCGGCCGGGTACCCCGGCAGTTTCCAGGCCGGCAGCAGCAGTACCCGGACCGGCCCCGTGCCGGTCGGCCGGCCCGCCTGGTTTGTCGAAGGTTACCTCGACGTGCTTCCCCTCGAGGAGGAGATCCGGGCACGCATCGCCATCGTGCAGGTGCCTGCCGCGGAACCGCAGCCCGCTCCTGCCCCGGCCCCGCTCTGCCCCGGGACCGCTGATCAAAAAAATCCCGGTATCTTTTTTACCGCCGTCAGGAATTAAAAAATCACTCGTACTCGAGCGGGTCGGCTGCCCCCGCTTCCCGGAACGCGGCCAGGCGCTCGTCGCAGGAGCCGCATTTCCCGCACGGCTTGTTCCCGCCCGCGTAGCAGGTCCAGGTCATCGAAAAGTCTACGCCGAGCGTGAGGCCGCGCTTCACGATGTCTGCCTTGGTGAGGTAGAGGTACGGGGCCTCGAGGACGAGGTCTTCCCAGTCGCAGAGGTGGAACGCGGTCGCCATCGCGCTGACAAACGCGGGCCGGCAGTCCGGGTAGATGGTGTGGTCGCCCGCGTGCGCCCCGTAGAAGAGCCGGCGGGCGCCGGTCCCGAGGGCGTATGCCGCCGCGATGCTGAGGAGCACCATGTTCCGGTTGGGGACGACCGTCTGCTTCATCGTGTCGTCGGCGTAGCTCCCCTCGGGGACCTTCCAGTCCGGCCGGGTCAGGGACGAGGGCGCGATCTCCCCGAGGAACCCGGCGTCGATTACCCGGTGGGGGATGTTCAGGCGCGAGCAGATTTCCTTTGCGCAGTCGATCTCCTTCCGGTGCTTCTGCCGGTACTCGAAGCTGACCGCGTGGACGTCATACCCCTGATGCATGAGATCATACAGGAGGGTGGTGCTGTCCATCCCGCCGGACAAGATGATGACTGCCTGTTCGCCCATGATTCTTCATAATCCAATGGTCGTCCGGATAAAATTAGTTTGGGCACGCTGTCCGGTTATTCCAACGGACCTGCCCTCCAGCCGGGGGAGGGGCCGCATGCCCGGCCGGGCCCTGCGGTGCGGGACCGTCACGTCACCCGGGAGAGCGGATACTCCTGCGCGAGCCGGTCGAGGTCGTTGAGGATGTACGCGAACGCGAGCCAGCTCCACTTTCCCCACCGGGCCGCAAGCATCCTGCGGACCCGGTCGATCTCCTGCCGGGAGTTCACCGGCGTCCGGTGCTCGTAGAG
>DASPUR010000037.1:0-2999 GCA_035622795.1 Methanoregula sp.
CGTGGAAGGGCGAGAAGAAGAGCACCAGCGATGCGATGTACCCGATGAGCCAGAGGGCGGCCCCGAGCAGTACAGTATCTTTGAGGATCTGCTTCATGTGTGATGGATTTGCCGGGCAGGGTTATTGGGTTTTGTATGACCCGGGAATCCTTCCGGGAAGTATGTCCGGAAAGAACCATGAGGATTAATTAATCTATGCGAGGGCCCCACGGGCGTTCGGGGTCTGACCGACCCTCACCCCGTGGCAGAAAGTAGTATTCTTCGTCACACTGGTTATCGCAGCGAAAATAGGTCGCCGGTTGATAGAAAAATTACGAGCCACACGCGCGAAACGCCTCATCGGGAGTCGAAGAACGGTCCGTTCTTCTCCTGCCTCATCCCGTTCGGGATTCGGCATTTCGCGCTATGCACTTACCGGGATCAGGGCTTCTCAGAAATATCCCAAGTGTGGTGACCGGAAATGTCGTCTTCTCCCGATCGCCCCCGCCCCCGCGGACGGGGGCGGGATGGCGAAAGGGGGGTCGTCATCATTTCCGTAGATTTTCCGGGGATGCCTCCACCCCATCCCTTATCATATCCCGGCCGGAATTCCCTAAGCACGTGTCATCCTTCAAGCTCGTATCACCCTTCAGCCCGGCAGGCTCGCAGCCGGAAGCGATCAAAAAACTTATCAGCGGCCTCGAAGAGGGCAACCGGAACCAGACGCTCCTCGGCGTTACGGGTTCCGGGAAGACCTTCACGATGGCAAACGTGATTGTCGCTGCCGACAAGCCGACGCTCGTCCTCGCGCACAACAAGACGCTCGCCGCCCAGCTCTACCAGGAGTTCTGCGACTTCTTCCCGGAGAACCGGGTCGAGTACTTCGTCTCCTACTACGACTACTACCAGCCCGAGTCCTACCTCCCGGCAAAGGACCAGTACATCGAGAAGGACTCGGCCATCAACCCGAAGATCGAGATGATGCGCCTCTCGGCGACCGCGTCCCTCTCGTACCGGCGTGACGTTATCGTCGTCGCCTCCGTCTCCTGCATCTACGGCCTCGGGAACCCGGAGAACTTCCGGAACATGGGCTTCGAGCTCTCGGTCGGCCAGAAGATCGGCCGGAACGATATCATGAGCAGGCTCCTCGATATCCAGTTCGAGCGCAACGACGTCGAACTGATGCCGGGCAGGTTCCGGGTCAAGGGGGACATCATCGACATCCAGCCCGGGTACTTCAACGACCTTATCCGGATCGAGCTTTTCGGGAACGAGATCGAGCGGATCCGGGAGGTGGACAAGAACACCGGCGCAAAGAAGGAGGAGATGAAATACTTCTACGTCTATCCCGCCCGGCATTTCGTCACCCCCGAGAGCGCGAGGAAGATGGCGACCGCGTCCATCCGGAAGGAACTCGATGAGGTTCTCCCAACCCTCGGGCCCATCGAACGGTACCGGCTCGAGCAGCGGACGAATTACGACCTTGAGATGATCGAGGAGACCGGGTCCTGCAAGGGGATCGAGAACTACTCCCGGCACTTCGACGGCAGGAAGGCGGGCGAGAAGCCGTACTGCCTGCTCGACTACTTCCCGGACGACTTTCTCCTGATCATCGACGAGAGCCACCAGATGATCCCGCAGCTCCACGGGATGTACAACGGCGACCGGTCCCGGAAAAAGGCGCTCGTTGACTACGGCTTCCGGCTCCCGAGCGCGTACGACAACCGGCCCCTGCG
Source organism: Methanoregula sp. (assembly GCA_035622795.1). Taxonomy (GTDB): domain Archaea; phylum Halobacteriota; class Methanomicrobia; order Methanomicrobiales; family Methanospirillaceae; genus Methanoregula. Next base: position 1,716 of record DASPUR010000037.1, read on the forward strand.
GTTCCACGAGTTCGAGCAGTACATGGCAAACGTCCTCTTCGTTTCCGCGACCCCCGGGGACTACGAGCTGAAGCGCTCGGCGCAGCTCGTGGAGCAGATCATCCGCCCGACCGGTCTCGTCGACCCCGTCGTGGAAGTCCGGCCGATCGACGGGCAGACCCTCGACGTGATCGGCGAGGTTCAGGCCACCATCGCCCGCGGGGACCGGGTCCTCGTCACTACGCTCACCAAGAAACTGGCCGAGGAGCTCGCCGAGTTCCTCGCCGACCAGGGCGTGAAGACCCGGTACCTCCACTCCGAGATCCAGACGCTGGAGCGGAGCGAGATTATCCGGGAATTGCGGCTCGGGAAGTTCGACGTGCTGGTCGGGATCAACCTGCTCCGTGAGGGCCTCGACATACCCGAGGTCGGGTTTATCGGCATCCTCGACGCCGACAAGGAAGGTTTCCTCCGGGATGCCCGGAGCCTCATCCAGATCATCGGACGGGCCGCCCGGAACGTCAACGCGAAGGTCGTCCTGTACGCCGACACCATGACCGACTCGATGAAGCGGGCGATCGCGGAGACGAAGCGGCGGCGGGACCTGCAGGTGAAGTTCAACGCGGACCACCATATCACCCCGCAGACGATCATCAAGCCGGTCAAGGAGAAGGAAGTCGAAATCACCGACGTGAAGCACCTGCCCCGGAAGGAGATCCCGAACGTGGTCATCGAACTCGAGAAGCAGATGCAGGACGCTGCCGAGGGCCTCGACTTCGAGCGGGCGATCGCGCTCCGCGACCAGATCAAGAAGCTCACCGGCAGGATGAACGAGGCGGTGGCCCGGCACCATGGAAAGCCCAAGGCGGGGGCAGGAAAACAGCAAAATCGATAAAAAGAGCGACGACGGGAATGGAGGCCGGAGAGGAATAAGCCGGATTTTTCCGTTCCAGAAAAGAATAACCGGCCCGGCCCGGTCAACACTTTCGCGTCAACACAACCAGGCAGACGGCCAGGATCGCCGGATATAGATCAAATGATGCTTGTTGTGGTCTGGTTGTCTGGTCGAGTGTCTCTTGCTGACCATCTGTTCTGAAACCCGAAGTTGATGTAAGATTGAATACCATGGCCCCGTAGAGTTCGTCAATAATGTAGGTACCCGGCGGGTATCCGGAAGAATTGACTATAACGGAAAAAAACCGGATATTGCGGGGTTCAGATGAAATACCGAAGACGGTCGTATTGACAGGTCTGAAAACTGTACACAATTGTGGACGATAGGGTTCGCACTCTGCGTTTGTTACC
>DASPUR010000038.1:0-16490 GCA_035622795.1 Methanoregula sp.
GCGATATCGGAAAGCCCTTCGTTTCTCCTCCCGAGGATGAGGATGTGGAACCACTGGACGAAGAGGCAGATGAAGGCGACAATCCCGTAGATCCACAGGACGATGCCGATGAGGATCCAGTAAACGATTCGGACGAGGAGCTCGAGCCGGCCTGCGTCGTGCTCGAAGACGAAGAGCTGTTTTTGTTCGGTCATGAATGTACCGGTAAAATGCTTTGGGAAGCCGGGTGATAAATCCGCCGGGTTTTCAGTGCCGGAAACCGGGCAATCCGTGCACTAATTTTTAATAATACTAGGACAGACACTATAGAGCATCAGGCTGGCACGAGGGCTCGTGGTCTAGTTGGCTATGACGTCGCCTTGACATGGCGGAGGTCCTGAGTTCGAATCTCAGCGGGCCCATCTCTTTATTTTAATGACGTTAAAGCACTTCATGGGTGACTGCAAGGCGCCTTCCATGTCTCATTGCCCCTGGAGAAATGCAACCGGAACTCTCCTGGTTTTTGGAGAAAGCGTGTTCCCCGGCCGCGGGTCTTAGCGGAACGAGTCCCGGAACCGGATGACAAACTCCGCTCCTGTGGCGGACCGTGTCTCGACGGTTGCACGGAGCTGGTGCCGGGCGAGGAAGTTGACGAGCTTGAGACCGAGCGATTTTGCGTTTGCGATGTCCAAGCCCGGCGGGAAACCGACCCCGTTGTCGCTGATGACCAGCGTATAGGCATCGCGCGACTTCCTCATGGAGACCCTGACCGTGCAGGGCTCATTCCTCGTCTTCATGCAATCGAATGATTCGGGGAAAGCGTACTTGAAGGAGTTGGTGACGAGCTCGTTGATGATCAGACCGCAGGGTGTCGCCCGGGCGATGTCAAGGAGAGTCCCCTCCGCTTCAACGACGATCTTTACGGAAGTGGCGGTCGCATAAGATGCCGCTATCTGGTCCATCAGGTTCCCGAGATACACGCCCATATCCACGCTGGAATATTTCTTGGTCCGGTAGAGGGTCTCGTGGATGAGGGCCATGCTCCGTGCGCGGTTCTGGAGATCTTTTTTCAGCGCCTGCCCTTCCTCGGATTGCTCGTACGTGTTATCGAGGCTGATGAGCGAGATGAACGCGGCAAGGTTGTTCTTGACCCGGTGGTGGATCTCGGAGAGGAGCACTTCCTTCTCCTCGAGCGCCTCTTTCAGTTCCGCCTCGCTCCTCCGGAGCACCTGCTCGCTCCGCTCGAGTTCGCTGACGTTCTGCTGCAGTTCCTCCTGGGTGGAAGTGAGTTCCTCGTTGAGCGCGCCCAGTTCCTCGTTCCGGTGGAGGAGCACCAGTTCCGCCCTCTTCCGTTCGGTAATATCCTGGCCCTGTGCGATGGTCGCGTAAACGGTCTTCCCGTCCGCCTCGTAGACCGTCGCCGAGTTCCAGAGCACGGTCCGCACTTCGCCGTTCGCGTGCCGTACCGGGATCTCGACACTCTCCATCCTTTCCCCCGCGGAAGCCCGCTGGATCATCCGCATGGAGTCGAAAAGGCTCTCGCCGGGGAAGAGGATCTCGAGCCGGTGGCCGATCATCTCCGCCGCACTCCTGCCGGTCAGGCGCTCGAACGCGTGGTTGAACCGGGTGATCTGGTGGCCGGTGTCCCAGACTATGATGGGTGCATTCGCGTAGGTTATGAGGTTCTCGAGATACTGGCTCGTTTCGCGCAGGGTTTCTTCGGCCTGAGAACGTTCTATGAAATCGGCGGCCTGCCGGGCGAGAAGGTCGATGAACCGGAGCGTGCGGTCGTCCGGGCGGTGGGGGGACTTCCACATTGTCGTCAGTATTCCGACGATCCTTCCGGACCTGCTCCAGAGAGGTGTTGCCTGGACTGAGCGAATTCCCGCCTCGAGAAGCAGGGACAGCCCGGGAGCATCCTCGTATATCGGGCTTGTCCCGACATCCTCGACAATCACCCTCCTGCCGAGCCGGAATGCTTCGGTGCATGCTGCACGGGTGCGTTCATCGGCGGTAGCGAAGAAATCGAGGAAGGGCTGATCGAAACCGCGCTGGGTGGTAAGCCTGAGGATTTTTGTCCCCGGCACGACGGTCTGGACCATGCCGAGGTCCGCGCCAGAGATATCGTGGGCCGCATCCAGCACCGCTGTCAGCAGCTCGTTTCTGTCGCCTTCCCCGGCAAACCGGGTGCTCACGTCATGGAGCCTTGTCATGACTGCGAGGTTCTCGGCGAGATGAATCTCCGCCCGCTTGCGGCCGAAGGCCTCGACGATCGCCGGCGCGATGGCTTCAAGTGCATTCTTTTCCTCCGGCCCGTATCCGCCCTCCCGGTTGGCAACCCCGATTATGCCAGCAACCCTGTTTTCCTGGAGGAAAGGAACGCAAAGGAATGACTCCAGGCGGAGATCCCCGCTCCCGCTCCCGTCGTCAGGTCTGTACAGACCGGGTCCGTACGCCACCAGGCTTGCGGCACCGGAAAGCACCCGCTCGCAGAAGCCACGGACCGGATATGTTTCGGGATCAAACCGGGGATCGGTGGTCGTACAGGTGTTGAGACTTCCATCGGTGCCGGCCCGGCAGGTAAACCCGAGACTGCTTCCGGTGATCCCGATGCCCGCTGCGATACAGGCCCGGCTGAGTTCTTCTTCCGTCTTTGAGGTGAGGGCTGCACTGAAGATCCGGTTGATTGCCTCCATGACCGCGCCCTGGTGCTGTATCGTCTCTTCTCCCCGTTTGCGTTCGGTAACGTCCTGGATGATGGAGTGGAGGACCTGGCGATCCGCGAGGGTAATGGGTGCACTGAAGACCTCCACGTCACGCAACTCACCGGACTTTTTCCGGTGCCGGAAACTGAACACGGCTCCCTGGTTCTTCACTGCTTTTGCCATGTCGTTTGCCGTGGCTACCGGGCCCGAGATATTGATGTCGCTGATGGAGAGGCCAAGCAGCTCTTCCCGGGAGTACCCGTAATAGGCGAGGGCTGAAGCGTTCGCGTCGAGTAATCGCCCGCTCACGGGATCAACGAGAAGCATGACGGCCCGGTTGAGTTCGAACATGTCGCGGTAGCGGGACTCGCTCTGCCGGAGTGCCTCCTCGGCCTGCCGGCGCAGGATGGGAGATCCCATGGAAAGGGCGATTGTCTCGAGAATACGGACTGTCCGCAGGGGCACCATCCCTTCCCTGCGATCGGCGAGATGGAGGAGTCCTATGATCTGTTCGCCTTTCCTTATCGGGATGAGCGCAACCGATTCGTACCCTACCTGGTTGCAGACGTTCCGTGTCTTTCCCTTCTCTTCGTCGCTGACCGTGGAGAGGAATTTCGTGGTGGCGTTGATGTAAAAGGATCCCCCGGTAGTGTAAAAGGGAAGCGAGGGGTCTGTTTTTCCCCTGACGACATTGATGCACATGCAGGAGTCCGTTTCTATGGAGAGGGGGCTCTCGCGGTTGTAAAAATCTTCGGAGAACCCGATGTTTGCGTGGTAGGGGATGTTCCCATTGCTGTCGAGCAGCCGGATACCGATCGAGTCGCATCCGGTATATCTCTGGAGGAGCCGGGCATACTCGCCGAGTATCTGGTCGAGATCGGCTTCGCCGGCGGAAACGCGGTACACTTCCCCGGTGAGCCGGAGGATATCCTCGTCGTACCTCCGTTCGGTGATGTCCATGAACACCGTCGCGAACCGGTTCGGTTCCGGGCAGTACGCAAAGACCTCGTAATACCGGTCGAGCGGTTTTGCATAATTGTCGAAGTGAACCGGGGTACCGGTGAGGGCCACCGACCCGTACATCGCGATCCATTCAGGTTCGAGGCCGGGGAGCACTTCGGTCGCGAGGCGGCCGGCAATATCGCCCCGTTTCAGTCCGGTGAGTTCCTCGAATGCAGGGTTGACGTCGAGGAACCGGTAATCCACCGGCTCTCCGGAGGGATTACAGACGATCTCATGGACCGCGAAGCCCTCGGCCATTTCCGAGAAGAGCCGGCGGTACCGTTCCTCGCTCGTCCGTGCGTCGTGTTCTGCCCTGGTAAGGCGGTCGAGGTTTGCGGTGAGCGTATCCTGCGTTGCCGCGAGTTCTTCATTGAGAGCCCCGAGTTCGCTGTTCTTTGCAAGGAGGTTCCGTTCGCTTGCATAGAGCTGTTCGTTTGCTCCCACCAGTTCCTCGTGGGCCGCGGTGAGTTCCTCGTTCAGCTCCCCGAGTTCCTCGTTCTTCTGGGCGAGGTCCTCTTCTGCCCTGCGGCGCTCGCCGACTTCTCTCTCAAGTTCGGATTTTGTTGCCGTAACCTGCCTGAGGTTCGCCGTCATACGGTTGAAGGTCCGGGCCAGGTCGCCGATCTCGTCATCGGAACTCTCGTCCACGATCCGGCCGAAGTCGCCGGAACCCACCGCGTCCGCCCCTTCCTGGAGATTGGAAAGCGATCGGAGCGTGCGCCGGTAAAAGAGGCCATAACCCGAGAGGAGGAGCGCGACAAAAGCACCCATCAGTGCGAAGATGAGCAGTGTCCCGGTCTGTTTCAGGCCGTCGGCTTCACCCCGTACCAGGGTGGCGAGCCGGTCCGCGTCAAAGATCATCTCCTGGTTCTGGACAGCCATCCTGGTCCACGAGAGCTGGATAAAATCCGTCTGCGAACCGGATGACTGGACCGGGCTTGACGCGATGTCTTCGAAGACCGTCCGGGTATTATTGATGTTTGCAGCGAGGTTGCCGATGATCGCCTTCTGCTCAGGCTGGTCAGCGGAGAGATTTGCGATCTCGCCGGCAATGGAAGCGGACTTTGCGTCCCAGCGCTCTGCCTGCTGGGGTTCGCGATAGAGGATATAATCGTTCGAGAGGTACCCGAGCTCGCCAACATCGAGAGCTATGGTGTTTGCGGTGTGCTCCTGTACGGCCAGCCGGTCCACCTGCTGGTTGGTGACGATGACGAGACCGGAGATGACCACGATAAGGAGGGCGAATATCACGATCCCTGCGATCAACTGGGTCCTGATCTTCATGTCGCTACCTGATGTCAACCGACTCCGGTCTTATTTTTTCGAGGCCTTGTCCATAGATGTGCGTTCGAAAGTCCGGTAGTGTTTTTTCTGTGGTCAGGTTATTAATAATCATCCACCGGCCTTCGTCGTTCATGGCAACGAGGAGCGACTGGTCGAGCGAGAGTGAGAAGCGGTGGTCCGGCCATACTGACCCTGTATATTCATCGGACAGGTTCAGGTGTTTCTGGACGATCGCTTCTGTCTCGTCGGGGTGAGCGATGGAATATTCCTGTGCATCTTCCAGGGACTGCAGGAGCCGGCCAACCGTACCGGCATTGTCCTGGACCCAGTCCCCCCGGGCAGCAAGTACGCCGTACAGTGCCTGGTTGCTCTGGCCCGGCCATGTCACCGCATTATCTCCAAGCCGGTCGAGGATCCGGGAGACGTAGGGCTGGAAATACATGATCGCATCGACATCGCCGTTTGCAACTGCGTCCGCACTATACGTTGTGTTGACGTCGACGAGGTGCACATCCCCGATGGTCATGCCGTTCCTTTCGAGAAGTATTCCGAGAAAGTATTCGAGGATTGTCCCGCGCGGGAGGCCAATCCTCTTGCCCCTGAGGTCCGTGATATTCCGGATGCCGGCGTCCTTCCGGCTGATAAGTTCCTCGTTCTGGTACTTGTCGATGGTAGCGATGATGCCGATGTCACCCCCGGAAATAATCCGGGCTATTACCGGGTACTCGGAGGAGACTGAAACATCAACGTTTCCCGCCGCCAGGTCGTTGACCGGGCCCACGCCGTTCGGGTAGTCTTCCCTGAGGGTTACATTCAGCCCGTTCGCCTCGAAGAACCCCTTCTCCATCGCTACATAGATCAGGGCATTCTGTTCCAGGGCAGGACCGCCGATCAGCACCGTGTCAGGCCGGGGAGCCGGCCGGGCAAACCCGTAACCGGAAAAAAAGATGCCCGCAACGGCCAGAATGACTGCCACAATGACGATTGTCGCTGCTATGTGTCTTTTCATGGGCTTCTCCCGTCGCTGGCTAATCCGATGATGTTCACCGCGCCGGGCTTAATGCTCTCAAGAATGTCCGGATATATCGCCGCCCGGAAATCCGGTACCGCCGTGGCGCTGGTCATGTTATTTGCTATCATCCACCGCGACTCGTCCTCCATGGCGGTAACAAGCGACTGGTCAAGGGAGAGGGAGAACTGGTTCTGGTTCCAGACGTTCCCGATGTATTGTGGACTGATGTTCAGCCGTTCCTGTACGATTGCCTTTGCTTCCGCCGGACTGCTCCCGGTGAACGCTGTTGCCGCGTCCAGTGAGCGGAGGAACCGCGACGCCACGGCCCGGTGTCCTGCGATCCAGTCCTTGCGACCGGCAAGGAGGTTGAATGTCGGCTGCCCGCCCTGAGCCGGCCACATGGTGACCGTTTCATTCTGCTGCCGGAGCTCATCTGCCGCAGGCTCTTCGGCTATGAATGCATCGATCTTCCCGGAGCGGAAAGCATCCGTAAATTGTCGGGGGTTGAGATTTACGACCTTCACGTCGCTGACGCTCATATCGTGGAGCGCAAGGAACCTGCCGAGATAGAATTCGGGGATCGTCCGCGGGGTAACCCCCACAGCCCTCCCCTTCAAATCTGAGATCGTGGTGATGCCACGATCGGTCTGGCTGATGATATAGAACCTCTGCGATTCGTCGTGGTTGGCAATTATCGCGATGGCGGTGTTATTACACACCTGCTCTGCAAAAGCATACTCGGACATCGCCGCGATGTCGACCTCGCCTCTCTCCATCGCTTCACCCGCTTCAAGGCCGGTGTCGTAGGACCGGATGGTGACATTCAGGCCGTTGGAACGGAACAGGCCACGGCCATCGGCAATATAGAGGGGTGCGTTGATGATCTCAGGATATACGCCCACGGTGATCTCATCGGGTTTGCCGAAATACCCTGGCAGGAGGCCGGTGAGGAAAGCGGTGCCCAGTCCTGCGACCGCTATCGCCGCGATGATACCGAGGGCAATGAAGATTTTTTTCATGGTGTCCCCGGGTGATTCTGGATCGGCACGGTTGACATAGGATGTAAAAAATAGCGAGCACCGGTTAATTAAATCTCCCTTTCACCCTTTATCCTTGAACCAGGAGGCCCGGACCGTATCTTTCCGGTATCCCTGCCGTTCGACCCGGCTGCGGGATTTTTTTTTAAATCCGTTTTTTTTGCAGAGAATTATCCGGAGGAAATACTTTTGGGAGAATCCGTCGAATAGTAATGACCAGCGTGCCGGAGCGGCACGGCTGGCGGAAGTGGAACTGACGAATTATTCTTTCGCAAACCGGATGAAGACGACCCCGAAATCATTCATCCGGGAAATACTCAAGGTTACCGAAAACCCGGCGATCATCTCGTTTGCAGGAGGACTCCCGAACCCATCTCTCTTTGCGACCCGGGAACTGGCCCGGGCTGCACATGATGTTATCGCAGGTGAGGGGAAGGAAACACTCCAGTACACCACGACCGAGGGATTCCCTCCCCTCCGCCGGTTCATCGCGGATCGGTACCGGAAGAGGCTCGGGATAAACGTCTCCCCGGACGAAATTCTCATAACAAACGGCTCGCAACAGTGTCTCGACCTTATCGGCAAGGTGTTTATCGACAGCGGGAGCAGGGTCGCGATCGAGCGTCCCGGGTATCTCGGGGCAATCCAGGCATTTTCCCTGTACGAGCCTGCGTTCGTGCCAGTCCCGCTCAATGAAGAGGGACCGGATCCCCTTGCGCTCGAAGCGGCGGCCCGGAAGGATCCGCCACGCCTGTTCTACGGAGTCCCGAATTCCCAGAACCCTTCGGGAATAACGTGGTCTGCGGACCGGAGGAGCGATATCGCCGCCATCCTCCGTGAAGCCGGAACGGTCTTTGTCGAAGATGATGCCTATGGTGAACTCAGGTTCGACGGCGCCCCGCTGCCCCCCGTCTTCTCGCTTCTCCAGGGGCAGGGGGTAATGACCGGTTCGTTCTCCAAGATCATCGCACCAGGTCTCCGTGTCGGATGGATCGCAGCGCCGGCAGAGATCATGGAACAGCTCGTCACGGCAAAACAGGCTTCCGATCTCCACTCAAACCATGTAGCCCAGCGGATAATTGCCCGGTACCTCGCGGAGAATCCCCTTGACGACCAGATCCCCCGTATCGTCGGGATGTACCGGAAGCAGAGGGACACCATGGCGGCGTGCGTGGAGCAGTTCTTCCCGGAGGAAGTCTCCTGTACGAGGCCGGACGGGGGGATGTTCCTGTGGGCAGAACTTCCCGAAGAATGTTCGTCGATGGAACTTTTTGCCCGGGCCCTGAAGGAAGGGGTAGCCATCCTGCCGGGAAAACCCTTCTATACCGATGGTGGCGGGGAGAATACGCTCCGGCTCAATTTCTCGAACCAGAGCGAGGACCGGATCCGCGAGGGGATGCACCGGCTCTCCCTGGTCCTGAAGGAGTATCTCCGATAGAAAGAACAGCATTAACCCGCTCCTCCAGGACCCGGGATACGGGGGCTCCCCCATCATCATACCACGGCCGGGCTGGACTGATCACGGATGGGCACGCAAAGGTCATTTGGGGAACTCCCCTTGAATCGATCCGATGTGCGACAGCTGCCCTTTGGGAGTTCTGGTCAGCTTTAATGAGCTGGTACGACCAACGATCCTAATGTGAAACGACTGTACCGGTCTTCGCATGAACGGATGGTCGCAGGGATCTGCGGCGGGATCGGGGAATACGCCGATATGGATCCGACAGTCATCCGGCTCGTCTGGGCGGTTGCAAGCCTTCTCTCCCTCGGTGCCGGTATTCTTGCCTATATCATCGCGGTCATTATCATCCCTGAGCAGAAAGACGAGGATCTCCCGGTTGCCCCCGGCCCGGCAGGATCGGAGGGGGAATCCGGCCAGGAAGTCCGGGCGGAACAATAATGCGGATCCTTTTTGTCGTGTGCGGGGAGGGCCTCGGGCATACTTCCCGGTGCCTTCACCTCGGCCACTATCTGCAGGCCCACGGCCACGAGGTCCATTTTGCCGGCTACGGGAAGTCGTACGACTTCATGGACCAGCACCTCTGCCCGAACCTCCACCACACCCACCGCGAGGTCTGCCTCGAGGGGGAGGGGGGGTTCTTCAGTCTCAAAAAGACCCTCTGGCACTCGAAATGGGTCCTCTCGGACATGTGCCGGTCGGTGCTCGATGTCTGCGGCCTTATTAAAAAAGGCGGGTTCGATGTCGTTGTCTGCGACACGATGTATGGCGGGGTGCTTGCGGCACGGATCAAGCGCGTCCCTGTCGTGTTCATAACCAACCAGAACCACTTTTCCGGGCCGCATGGCGAGATGAATGCTGTCTGGAGCACCCTCAATTTCCTCGTTGCCCGGTACCTCCGGCTCGCCAGCCATATCATCGTGCCGGACTTCCCGCCCCCGGACACGATCTCCGAGTACAATATCGTGATCCCGAAAGGGGAAGAGAACCGGTACAGTTTCACCGGTCCCCTCTTTGACCTGGACAATTCCCGGTATACGTTTATGAAAAAGACGATCTTCACGAGTTTCGGCGGAGAACCGTTCAAGCTCCCGATGTACGAGATGTTCCGGTCGATAGCGGACTGCAGGAAAGACCTCTTCTTCGACGTATTTTATACCGGGCCGACCCTGCCCGAATCCTCGGATAACTTTGCTTCCCACGGGTATGTACCCAACCTCTTCGAACACCTCGCGGAAGCAAAGGCCGCTATCGTGCACGGCGGTCTCACCACCCTTCACGAGGCTCTTCTCTTCGAAAAACCGGTGCTCGTCATCGTTGACCCCAACCATCCCGAACAGCAGAACAATGCCCGGAAGATCGTTGACATGGGGGCCGGGATAGCAGTCGACGGGAGGACGATCAGTTGTGCGCTCCTCGAAGGAAAACTCGCCGAGACGATGGCACTCTCCCAGAAACCGTTCTATTCCCGGTACGGCAGCCTGAACGGGAGGCAGAAGGCAATGGAGATCATCGCGAGGATTGCAGGGAGAAAACGAAATTGATATCTCGCGGGATGATGCATTTTTCCGGGGAGGGGATGTAATTGAAGGAAGCCGGTGAGATCCATTGCATAAGGGTCGAAAGCGAGTTCCGGATCTGCCCTGAATGCGGGTACACCCTCGGGTTCCACACCTCGTTTCTCGATCCGACCGCGGGAAACGATTACCCGGTCAAATCGACGAAGAAACTCTTCCGTGTCATCCTCATCTGCCCGGATTGCGGGTCACGGTACGATGTCGGGTGGAGGGTCTCGCTGAGTGAGGGAGCGCCCTGTTTCGTCACACTCCCGGGACCAAAAATCCTCCCCGGGCCCGGCCATTGAACCGGAGTTCTGCATTTTTTTAAACGCCAGGATCCTTCTTTCGGGGAGATTATCCGCGGTACGCCTGCGCGGACTTGGACTGCCGCCGGTACCGGTCCCGTATCCCCCCGATAGTCTCGATATCCCCGGTATCCTTGTCGTCACGTATCCTGATGAACCGGGGAAACCGGAGGGCAAACCCGGCCTCGTACGTGGGGCTGACCTGCAGTTCGGAATAGCCCACTTCGAAGACGAGGAACGGCTCGAAGCTCACGCTCCTTCCCGATTTTGCGATGACCCGGTCCTTGAGGGCCGCGTAAAGTTCAGCGAGCTGCTCGTCTGAAAACCCGGTCGCGACCCTGCTGAGCGGGATCAGTTTCCCCTCGTCCTGGCAGGCAAGGAGGAACGAGCCGAAGACGTGGGCCCGCTTGCCCTCCCCCCATTCGGCACCGATCACCGCAAGATCGAGCGTATCCACTTCGGGTTTTATCTTGATCCAGTTCTTCCCTCTCTGTCCCGGGGTGTACGGGGAGTCGGGGACCTTGAGCATGATCCCCTCGTGACCTGCCTCCAGAGCTTCGTGGTAGGTTTTCTCGATCTCCTGCTGGCTGTCGCTCGTGACCTGGGGGGCCAGGTATTTTTTCACGACCCCGGTGAGCCGTTTCCGCCGTTCTGCGAATGGCAGGTCGATGAGGGTTTCCCCGTCGAGATAGAGGATATCGAAGACATTGGGGACCATCTCGATTGCCTCCTGCGCCTCGGCGACATCGTGCCTCCGGCGGAACCTGCGGAGCACCGACTGGAACGGCATAGGCCGGCCGTCCTGTATCGCGATGACCTCGCCGTCGAGGATGACATCGTGGTCCGTTGCCCCGAGGAGTTTTTCGACAACGTCGGGGAGTGCACCGGTGACATCCTCCAGCCTCCTCGAGTAGATCTTTGTCTTTGTCCCCTGTTTATGGAACTGGAACCGGGAACCGTCGTACTTGAACTCCGCCGCGATCGCCCCGTGCTCCTGGAGCATCTCCGCAATAGTACCCTGCTGTGCGAGCATCATCCGTACCGGGTGGAACAGGGTAATCCGGACGTCGGTGAGCGCATCCGGCCCGGCCTTTGCGAGCCGGGCTACCTCGCCAAGGTCGTTTTTTGCCTGCATCGCATGCTCGACCAGTTTTGGATCAACGCCGAAAGCCTTTGCAATCGCGTCCCGGACGCTCCCCTCCCCGACGCCAATCCTCAGTTCCTCCATCATGATCCTGGCCAGGTACCTGCCTTCCAGGGGTTCCGCGTTGCTGAAGAGCCGGGCAGCGGTGCGGACCTTCTCCTGCTGGGACCGCTCCCCCTCTTTCGAAGCGATCGCGAGGAGTTCCCGATACACATCGAGGAGTCCGAGGCTCTCGGGAGAGATCGTAGATACCGATTTCGACTGCAGGATCTCTTCTGCTGCCAGGCCCACGTCGCCGGTGCGGTTGATCGTCCCGACAATCTGGCTCTTGTTCAGCTGTTTTTTCTTCACGCCGGTTATCTGTTCCAGGGCATCGATGAGGAGGTTTGGCCCGATGCCGAGCTTTTCCGCGCTCCAGTCGGGAAAGATCCTTCCCATAACGAACCGGACGAAGACCGGGAGTTCCTGGTCGGAGAGACCGGGGAGGGCCCGGCTGATGACGTCGATCATCTCCAGGCGGGAGGATATGCCCTCGAGCTGCTCGCAGATGCGGGAAAATTCCATGAAAAGCATCGGTTTCTCGCTTCTCTGTTGGGAAACCGGAAGGATTAAGGTTGCCATTCCCTCCGGAAAAACGGCGCCCGGACCGGGCAAAACTCCGGAGAGGTTCTTGTTCCGACATACTTAATACCCTGTGGAAGGAGATTTTTGTGCATGGAAGAGGAGTGGCAGCCGGATGCGATCGTACGGGCACGGCTCGATCTCCTCAAGAAAGATTTTTTTGAGTACATCGAAAAAAACAGCGACAAGATCGATGACAATGTCCCGGTCTTTTACGGGCATGTCATCGCCACGCTCGAAAAGACCTTCCCGGAAGTGAACGACGAACTGTACGACCGGTTCATCGATGGGATCACTATAAGGTTCCTCGAGACAAGCAGGAGGTCCGGGGATCTCACCTTCGTCGGGAAACTCTTCGAGCACGCGATCCGGAACAAGCGGAAGCAGACAGGCCGGGCGCTGTATGACATCATGCTCGGGATGAGGATGATCAGCACCGGGAAATATGCAGAGGCGATCGAACAACTCAAGCGGTACCGGAACGTCGATGCCATCATCTGCCCGGCTATCGCGTACTGCCATTTTGTCCTCTCAACCCAGCAGCCTGGCTCGATCGGCCCGGATAACCCCGGCCTCCGCCCCGGCCAGACCGCGCTCGCCGCACGCGAACAGATGGTTGAACTCGTCCGGCTCAACCCGCCCATCAACCGCTTACGGGAGATGGATATTACCGAAGACCCCGGAATCAACAAGATCTTCTGGTTCATGATCAAGCAGGCGATCACGTGGTTCCCCAGCGAACGCGAATTTTTCCGGATCGGCCTTGAGAAGGCCACCCGGGACCAGAAACGGGATATCAAGGAGGAACTCCTCGGGATAGCGATCGAGCGGTTCTTCAACGACATGTATTTCCTGAGGGAGCTGTACAAGCTCAAGCTCGAGAACCGCGATGCAGGCGGGGTTGCCGGGGTCGTAAAACAGATGACCCAGCAGTATCCCGATGACCTCGAACCGATCTATTACGGTCTCAAGCTTTCGATTATGACGGCACGGGTGGAGACCTACTACCGGTTCCGGAAACTGGCGCTCCTGAAAAATATCCCGCCAAGCGCCCTGCTGCTCCTCGATTTTGCGTTCGAGCTCGTGAGCGGGAAGCAGGACGAGGCCCTTGCGTGCCTCGAAGAGATCAAGATAAAACTCGGGGCCCGGCACTATTACGTGATCCTCCTCGAGTTCGTGGCACACGACTTCCTGTCCGACGATGAGAGAAAGGTGAAGCAGGCGAAGAAGGCGATGATCGATTCCATAGACGAGTATTGCATGAGACTTTTGAAGATCCCCGGTATCTAGGTTCGAGGTCCGCGATGAAACAAACCGACCAGCACAAACCCGCGCAGCGGAAGGAAAGGATTCCCGAACAGTCGCCCGTGAGGAGCATACGGGTGATGGTCGCGACCGGCAATGCGACCCTGGCCTCCGAACTCAGCGCAGCCCTGAAACGGCTGGGGCACGAACCAATCCTTGCGGGAGGGACCGGAGCTCATGCCCACCTTCCGGAAATCCGGCCCGATATCGCCCTGGTAGACCTCGGGTCACCGGTCCGGCCCGGTGCCCGGACGGATGCCGCGGGCCACGGAAAAAGACAGGACATTCCGGTCATATTTATCGCGCCCCCGGATGACTCCGGGCTGGCTGAACATGCACGGGGCGCAATGACCTACGGGTTCCTCGCGACGCCGGTCAGCGACCGGGAGCTCGGTCTGGCGCTCACGTTCGCGCAGAACCGGTTCGATACCGACCGGGCAGCCCGGCACTCCGAAGTCGATCTCAGGAAATGCAGGGTTCACCTCGAGGCGATGCTCGCGAGGAGCTCCGCGGAACAGAAGAGGTCCGGCAGCCAGCTCCACCGGCTCCTCCATTATATCGAGCTGACCGAACGGAAGCTTGCCACCGATTCGCTTGAGCTCGAACTCCACCGCGACCAGGACGAACCGCCTGTCGGCGAAGAGGCAGTGATCACCGCGGACCAGGATATGAACGTCGTCCTTCTCAACCCGGCAGCAGCCGGAATGCTCGGGTGGAACGGCGACGATGCGTCCGGCAGGCCGGTCGGAGAGGTTTTTGCGGTGGTCGACCGGGATGCCGCAGCTGCCTTGTTCCCCTCGATGGAAGCGATGATCCGGGCCGGCGGGTCTCCGGGGGAGTCCCGCGAGCTTGTCCCGGTCGCTACAAAATCCGGGGAGGTCCTGTCCCTTTCGGCCTGGTTTGAGCCGATAATCGACACGGACAACGAGATCGCGGGTATAGTCCTCACGTTCCGGCATACAGACGAAGACCGGAAGAAAGAACACGATGCAATACGGAGCAGGCAGCTCGAGTCCCTCAACATGAAAGTACGCGGGGTTGCCCACGATTTCAACAACATCCTCAGCTCGGTCCTGGCAAATGTCCAGCTCGCCCGGATGGGAGTTCCCGAACATGCCCCCGGCCACGAACGCCTCAACAGCGCCGAAGACGGTATTCTTCGTGCACGCGAGCTTTCGCAGCAGATGCTCACGTATGCAAACGGGTCCGGCCCCCGGGCCCGGACGCCGGATATTGCCGGCCTCGCCCGGGATGCAGGGACGTTTGCAGGCAGGGGGTCCCGCTCGAGATTCGAGTTTTCCCTTCCTGCAGATCTCTGGGGGGCTATTCCCGACGAAGAGGTCATCCGGCTCGTTCTCAACGACCTCTTCCTCTTCCTCGATGGCTCGCAACCGGAGGGAGGGGTAATCAGGATCGCTGGTAGTAATGTCCCGCGGGAATCGGCGGAATCTGACAGCCTGAAGACCGGGGAATATGTCCGGATCAGCCTCCATGCCCCCGGTCTCGTCATCCCCCGGGACGCGCTCCCGGATCTCTTCAGGCCGGGCTCGGCGCTCGCGTTTGCGGTCGACCTGTCGCTTGCAGAATCGATGATCAGGAAATCCGGCGGGGTCCTCGATGTGAAATCCGACAAGGGCGCCGGGACGCGGGTGATGCTGTACATTCCTGCCCTGAGAGGACCCGCACCGGCAAGAGCCCAGGACGAAATGAAGGTCCCCGAAGTACAGAAAGATTCCGGTGCAGGCAGGGTTCTCCTGATGGATGACGAGGAGGCCATCCTCTCCGCCACGAGCGAGATGCTCCGTTTCCTCGGCTACGAGGTGGAAACCGCACCCGACGGCGAGACTGCCGTTGACCTCTACCTGAAGGGGAGGGCTGCGCATAAGCCCTTCGATGCCGTGATCCTCGATATCACCGTACCCGGTGGTGTCGGGGCCCAGGAAACCCTGCCGAAACTGGCAGCAGTCGATCCGGGTGTCAGGGCGATCATCTCAAGCGGTTATTCGACGAGCCCGCTTATCACCGACTACCTGTCATTTGGTTTCGCCGCCGCAATCGTCAAACCCTACGGGTTCCTGGAACTCCAGGACGCGCTGGGCCGGGTATTCCCCTGATCTGGCAGCCGGCAGTCCGGCAAAAAAATTCATCCTGCCACGTTATCGGCTTTTAAAAATTTCTTTGGCATTTCCCGGTGTGCGGGGGGACCGGGTCTCCCTCTTTTTAGATCTCCAGGTACTGCGGGTCGGCATCCGTTGTACCACACTGGGTCGCAACCGTTATCGAGGATTCCTGGTAAAAAAGGCCGAGCCCGTCGCGGGCGGAGCTGAGGGCCCGATCCGGGGTATTGTTGATCTCGCTCAGGTGGGCCAGTACGATACGGGGCACGTCGCGACCGAGTGACCGTATGCAGGCAGCTGCCCCTGCGTTCGAGAGGTGTCCCCGCTTCGACCGGATCCTTCGTTTCAGCGACTCCGGGTACGGCCCGTTCTCGAGCATCTCGGGGCAGTGGTTGCTTTCGAGGACAAGCCCGTCGCACCGCCGGAGCAGGCCAAGCATCGCGGGTGTTACTATACCGGTATCCGTGCAGTAGCCGAGTTTCAGTCCGTTCTCCTCAATGATATACCCGCAGGGTTCCCCTGCGTCGTGCGAGGTTGCAAATGGCTCGACCGAAAAGGAACCGGTGGAGAATTTCTCGTTGTACCTGCACGGGATGCTCCGGAGGGGTTTATCCGAGGTCCTTCGGAAATTGAGGAAATCCGCAAGCGTCCCTTCGGTGGCGTGCACCGGGATACCGAGCTTGCGGGCGAGGACGTCGAGCCCCCGGATGTGATCCCCGTGCTCGTGGGTGACGAGTATGGCGCCGATGAGGCCGTAATCGAGCCCGGCCCTGCCGAGCCGGAGAAAGGTCTCCCGTGCGCTGAGGCCGGCATCGATGAGAAGGGCGCCGCTTTCCCCCTGGATATAGGCACAGTTCCCTTTGCTTCCGCTGGCAAGGATGGTGCAACGCATCGATCAGATATGGGCACCCGGTGCTTTTAACCTGCTCTGATGCCGCAAAAAAGTTATTTCTTCGCCTTG
>DASPUR010000039.1:0-6157 GCA_035622795.1 Methanoregula sp.
TGGCCGATGAACCGGAGGGAGGTGAGCCCCTTCCTGAACGACTTCTTCGAGAGCCGGATCCAGATATCGTACCGCTGGTTGAGGTGCATGTACCCCTCGATGTAATTGGAGTACTCGTGGATCCGCCGCTCGATGACGCCCTCAAGATCCTTCTCGAGCCGGGGGCCCGCGATATCGACGAGGATCCCGATGGGGTACGACTTCCCTTCGCCCATCGCGGAGAGATCGGGGCCGATGACCTCGATGACGCCGTCCCGCACCTCGCCCTCGGGCCGGACCCGGACGAGCTCGAACTTCTCCGGCACCGACGGCCCGCCCAGCTCGACCTGCATATCGTTCTTCCGGACCCTCTCTCCCTCGTGCACAAGGCCGACTTCGACCGGAATGGCATCAAACATGGTCTGTTCCATACAAAAATCCTAGTCCCCGAGGTTCTCCACGATCCCGCGGAGGTTCACCGACCAGTCCTTGATGGTGCTGTTCGGGAACGACCAGCTCGCGTTGGGCTGGTATACGCAGTCGAGGGTCATCGTTTTCAGTGCCGGCGCGAAGTGCTTGAGCCCGGAGAGGATGGTCCATTCCATGGAATACGGGAGTCCCACGAAGATCGCGAGGTCGTACGCGTCCTTCCCGTCCAGGCCCTTCCAGCCCGGGTCGGTGAGCCGGTGGGCGATCTCCACAGCCGGCATCACGGCCGCCGGGGCAAAGCCGCGGCCGGTGAACTCCCGGTTCGTGCTCGCAGAGACGACGACCGGGATCTTCGCCTTCCGGGCGAGCTCGATGATGTAGTCGATGAGCTTCTTTCCCTCGACCTCGTACTCGATGATCCCCCTGCCGGCGATGATGATCGGGCGCTTTGCCCGCCGGATCATCGCGTCGGCGATGTCCGGCTTGATGATCAGGGAAGCCTTCTTGGGGCCGGGGATCTCCGCCGTCTGCCAGGACTCGTTGAGCGGCATGTCACACCTTTGTCTTCCGGACCATCCGTGCGAGCAGGGTCGGGTCGGGGATGGCCGATTCTTTCCACCCGGCGTCTGCGAGGATCTGTTCGATCTCGGTCCTCATGGTCACCGGGATGTCGGCCTTTGTCCTGACCAGCCGGTGGAGGTCGGAGGGCATCCCGCCGATGAGCCGCCGGTGGAGGTCGATGTAGTTGGAGAGCTTGATGGCCCTGCCCTTGCTCGTGTCGTTCGGGCGCAGGGTCAGCTTGGCCACCATCACCATCGCCTCCTCCTTCGTCTCGGCAGCGAAGAAGAGGTGCTCGGGCACCGGGCCGCCGTACACGCGTTCGCCGGTCCGGGCATCGTAGGTGTACCAGTCCTCGTCATGGTCGGCCCTGCCGAGGAGCATGCGCCGGTACTTGGTGCCGTGGGGGCCGACCACCACCGGGATGCCGAGGCGCCAGAACCCGGCGGCGATGGACGCGGCCTTCTGAGACATCGCGCCCCACGCGACGCCGACGGCGCCGACCCGGTTGTGGACGTAGTCGGCGATCTCCTCGTAGTTCCCGCGGAGCGGGCGTTTTGCAAAGATGCTCGCTATCTTGACGGCCGCGCCGGCGATGTGGGCGTTGGCCACGCAGGATCCGACGTTGAGGATCCCACCGGCCTCGAACGCGCCGGAGTACCGCTCGTACGCGGTCTTCCCTTCCTCGTCCCGGTGCATCCCCGCCGACATCGCCGAGCACCCGGACGTGCAGACGATATACCGCCGCTTCGCAAACTCCATGGCCATCTCGGCCACCTCACGACCGCCCTTCGGGAAGTTCGCGCAGCCGACGAACGCGACCACGCCCGGGATCTCCCCGAGGACGATGGGGCCGCCGACCTCCCGGATCTCGTTGTCCCGTATGGCGCCGCGACCGGTCCGGATCCGGAAGTTCTCCCCCCTTGTCGTCCTGTTCGCCGCGGAGACGATGAGGGAGTGGACGGCGAGCTTCTGCGGGCAGGCCGATTCGCAGCGGCCGCAGCCGATGCAGTCGTCGTACAGCCCGCTCAGGGCGGAGAGTGTTCCCGAGGCGGCCGCCTTCATGGCCTGCGGGACGGCGAGGTCGTTCGGGCAGGCTCGACGGCAGAAGACGCACTGGGTGCACTTCTTTGCCAGCTCGGCGATCTCGGCTTCCGTGGGCATGTTCCGGAACTTCTTCCGCACCGGGGCAACCTGGACCGCGGTCCTCGCGGCAACCTCCCCGGCCTTCGCGGGGTCGAGGATGAGGGCCCCGGGCACCTTCCCGGAGACGAAATCGGCCACGATCGCGTCTGCCGGATCGTCCGTCCGGTCGGGGAGGCCGAGGCAGTTCTTCTCGCTCGTGGCGATGAGCGGGGCGTGGACCGCGGCCGCTTCCTGGAGGGTGTCGGTCCGGATGCACTGCTCGTCGACAACAATCACGTCGGGCACGCCGGACCGGATGTACCGGAGCTGCCACGAGATGGGCCCGATTATCTTTGCCGACGGGGAGTACCGGGCCGTATCCTGTGCCGTGCAGCAGATGCCGGTGACCTCGACCCCGGGAAGGAGGTTGTGGTCCCGGAGGTAGTCGATGATGGCCGCGGACGGCGGGACGTTGTGGCCGATGACGAGGATGACGGGTTTTGAAGTGTCAACGGTACCGAGACCAAGGTCGGCGAGCGGGGACTCCGGGTCCGCCTTCGGGAAGCCGAGCGCCGAGACCTGGGCGAGGTCCGCGACCTCCATCCCCACGAGGTCGATCATTCCCGCGTGGAGGACCTTGGACTCAAAGTCGAGGTTGTTCCCTTCCTGGCCGGTGTGGGTGACGGCGAGGAGGCTCGTGACCTGGCCCTCGCAGTAGTCCAGGACCTCTTCGAGGTCCCCGAGGACCGCGGGTTTGATCCCGCAGACGAGCCGGACGAGCGGGGCCTCGATCCCGACATCGATCCCTCCGGTGTCGATGGGGTGGTCGTGGCCGAACTGCCCGGTCAGCCAGGTGAGGAGCTCCCGGGCGTGGCTGATGTGGGTGGCGGCGCCGATGCAGGCGGCGAGGAGGACCGTCCGGGACTGCTGGGCGGGCATCGAGATCCCGCAGGCGCCCCGCTTGCTCCCGGTCAGGTCGCACTTCCCGTACGTGCAGAGGCAGCAGAGGTCGCAGAACGGCATATAGAACGGCCGGTACCGCTTCAGGAGCACCATGTCCCAGGAGCGGAACGTGGTGAGCGAGGGAAATGGCGTAGGCCCCATCGGCTCGGTCCACGTGTCGGCGGTGATGGAGCCCACCGAGATGGAGAGGTCCCGGAACCGGGCGAGGTCGGAGTTCAGTTCCCTGATGGTTACGTTCACCCCTTTCCTGCTCATTGTTCACCACCGGAAAATATCAGTTATAGATTGCGGGATAGCCGATTTAAGGCTTCCGAAGAGGGCAGGGGGATGCTGAGGATCGTGAGCTGGTGGAATTTTTTTCCCCGATTACCCGGCACCATTCGCTTTAGCCGGAACGTTTTCGTAAACAACCCTGCAGGGCAGTCCGAAATAGTGTGCCGGCATCCGCAATCGGGACTAAGGTCGGATCTTCCGGCCGGGAATTCGGCACCTCCGGAATCTGATGATACGAACTATCCGGAAATTTCTTGGGAGCATGTATTATGATGCAACTCCCAGGATTGATCGAAAGAAATGCCGGGCGCGATCCTTAACGTCCGTTGTGTTCCTTTCGCAGCGGTTCACTACCATGGACAGCCACCTGAAATCCTTTGCAGACAAATATGAGAAATGGCGCAAAGAGGGGGATTTCGATTATTCGGCACGCGTGATCCCGGTCCGGGAATCTCTTGTTTCAACACCGTGGATCCTCCCGGGCGACCAGGTTCTCGGGGTCCTGAGGCAGGCCCGGTCGTTCGCCCTTGCGGACTGTCTCTGCAGGACGCATTATGCCCGGTGCGACCGGCCGCGGGAGGTCTGCCTTCTCATTGACGAGCTCAGCGACAAGGTGGTGAAGCACGGCAAAGCCCGCCGGATTACCCTTGCGGAAGCGGCGGAGGTCCTGAAAAAAGCCGACGAGTACGGGCTCGTGCACATGACCCTGCACATGCCGGGCCGGAAGATCTACGCCCTCTGCAGCTGCTGCTCCTGTTGTTGTCACGATCTCCAGCTGATCCTGGAGCATGGCCGCCGGGATCTGGTGGCCCGGTCCGATTATCTCGCAGTCACGGAACGGGAACGCTGCACGGGCTGCGGGAGGTGCATCGACCGGTGCGTGTTCGGGGCAAGAGCGTTGAGAGACGGTGCCATGGAGTACGATGCCGGAGCCTGCCTCGGCTGCGGGTTATGCGTCTCCGTTTGTCCGGAACAGGCAACCGCGATGAAAGAACGGTAATCAGGAACGTTTTGCACGCACAATTTTTTTACCATTACAAAACGGACGAATTTTTTACTCCCGCCACCCCATCGCCCCGTCCGTGATCTCCCGGACCCGGGCCTGCCGGTCCAACCAGCTCACCCAGACAGCAGCCATCCACGTCCGGATCACCGCGTCCCTCTCCGGGCCTTCGGGTACCGCGAGAACGTCCTTCACGGTAACCGGTGCCGGCCGGGCGGGGGGCTCCAGCCGGGGCCAGTCCTTCCGGACCTTCGCCATCCGCATGTGGGCCTGCTGGACTTCCCTGCCGGTGTACCCCTTCTCCAGCGCCAGGTACAGCCCCGCGAGTCCGAAGACGACCGTGATATCCTTTGTCCTCCCGCCCGCGTGCTGCGCCTCGTACGCGTCGACCGCGTGCTGGTGGAGGAACTCCGGGTCACCTTTTGAGACCGTGTAGCAGGAGAGCCCGGAGAACGCCTGCCAGCACCCGGCCGACGCGTTGAACCGGTCCGCCGGACCGGAAGCCGCAAACTCCGCGCCGCAGCCCGGGCAGGCAGTTACAGCTTCAGGATCTCCCGGGCAGGCGGTCGCAGGTCCGGAATCTCCCGGGATCGCGGGCGGCACGGCTCACTTCTCCATGAGCATGCCCTGCACCGCCGCGAGGAGCGGCCCGAGTTCCCGCTGGATCGTCTCCCAGACGACCGCAGGATGGACCCGGAAGCTGCCGGTTGCAGCTGTATCCCGGAGGCCGGCAAGATCGTTCCAGGGGACGCCGGGATACCGGCTGGTCATTTCGCGGGGGAGCTGCTGCACCCCCCGGCCAATGACCAGGAGGTTGAGGGCGATCGCATCACGGGCCTTCCGGTCGGCGAGGAGCTGCTCCTGGGTCACCCCCTTCGTGTAGAACCGGATAGCCGAGATGGCATCCTCGATCTCCTCAAGGCAGTGTTTCAGTTCGCGGTCCGGCATGGGAATTTCCTTTAATGCACTCCGGAATGGGCGTTGGATCATTAAAACGTTTTTAAGAAGTGTCAGCCCAGCGCCCGGTCCACCAGCGCCGCCACCGACCGGTACCCCGGCGAGTCCTCCGGGACCTCCAGCAGCGACCGGCCCGCCAGCACGTATTCCGCAACCACCGGGTCGTACGCGATCTTGCCGAGGTAGGGGAGCCCGGTCTCGGCCGCGGCCCGGTCGTGGAGTTCGTCCGGGAACCCGTACCCCCCAGCCACGTAGAACCGCCCGTACCGGATCCCGACCTCGCTCACGACCCGGTGCGCCCGCTTCACGTGGGCAAACGACTTGGCCGACGGGCCCATAACGTCGATGATGATATCCACATCCGCAGCGATCTTCCGGTTAAGGTGTTCGAGGCCGCCGGGCGAGTCAATGAGCACGTACCGGTACTGCTTCGTGATGACCGAAAGCGCGTTCTTCAGCGCCGCATCGGGGAGGCAGTAGCACCCCTCGACCCACTTGGTTCCTACGGAGAGGAGGTCGAAGTCGGTGCTCTCGCAGAGGCCCTCCTCCCAGATCCGGTTCTCGATCCGTTTCGATGGTGGGATGCCCACGGTCGTCCCGCCCCGGGCGATGAAGGTATCGGACAGGAGCTCGGCAATGGTCTTCCGTCCTGCCGTTTCCAGGTCGATCCCCACCATCTCCGCGAGGTTCTGGTCCGGGTCGGCGTCTACGAGGAGGAGCGGGGTCTCCCCCTTCGCGATGAAGTGCCGGGCCGCGAGCGCGACAAAACTGGTCTTGCCGGTCCCGCCCCGGCCCATGGTCACGATGGTCTTCACGATCCTCCCCCCTTCGTGCCCCGGCCGGCCGGGGGCGGCAGGAGCCGGTCGGCGA
>DASPUR010000040.1:0-2655 GCA_035622795.1 Methanoregula sp.
GGTATACACCGAAAGGTCGGCCCCTGCCGTCTCGGTGCCGACAACGTTCCGGATATGGTACCCTTCCAGGAGATCGCCCGGAGACCGGCAGCCCCGGTCTACATAGCAGGCCGAGACGAGGCCGGCACACTCCCGCACGACCGTGTCATGGGAGCCGGTCCCCTCGATCCGGTTGAGGTCCGCGATGTAGAGGAATTTCGGCCGGATCGCCCGGACGGACCGGACCGGATCGGCCGTCGGTGAACAGCCCCAGTCGAGCGGTTTGTAGCCCGCACGTTCGCCCTTTTGGCCGTGTACGACCAGATTATGCCGCAAATCCATCGCAAGAACCAGATCCATAGGATAACGCAACCACTATTAGGATAAAAGATCATTAAACTTTATGCAATTGTTGGTCAGCCCGAGTTCTGTCGCCGAAGCAAAATGCTCCGTCGCCGCTGACATCATCGACGTCAAGAAACCCTCCGAAGGGTCGCTCGGCGCCAATTTCCCGTGGGTGATACGCGAGATCAAGGCCCTGTCGGAGAAGCCGGTGAGCGCAGCCATCGGTGACTTCGATTACAAGCCCGGGGGCGCGTCCCTCGCAGCCTACGGGGCTGCGTGCGCCGGGGCCGACTTCGTGAAGATCGGGCTCGCGTTCGACGGCCCCGACCGGGCACGCGAGGTCATCAGCGCGGTCGTGAAGGCTGTGAAAGACGAGTTCCCGAAAAAATACGTGGTCATCGCCGCCTACTCCGATTTCGCCCGGATGGGAACCATCCCGCCGTTCGAGATGGCGCCGATCGCCGCAGACTGCGGGGCGGACTACGCCATGGTCGATACCGGCATCAAGGACGGGAAGAGCACGTTCGAGTTCATGGACGAGGCGGCGCTCTCCCGGTTCACGGCGGAGAACGAGCGGCTCGGCCTCGGGACCGCGCTCGCCGGCTCGCTGACCTTTGACGATATCGGTGCGCTGAAGCGGATCGGCCCGGACATCATCGGCGTCCGGGGCATGGTCTGCGGCGGCGACCGGAACGCTACCGTGCGGGAAGACCTCATCCGGACCGCACTTGCCATGATCAGGTGACAGTATGTACGTCGAGAAACTGGAAGTCCCCCTCTCCCTCACCTTTGACGATGTCCTCCTCGAGCCCCAGTCCTCCTGGCTCGAACCATCGGAAGCGGATACCCGCTCGCGGTTTTCGAAAAACATCGGGCTCAACATCCCCCTCGTCTCCGCCGCAATGGACACGGTGACCGAGGCGACGATGGCGATCGCCCTTGCCCGCGAGGGCGGGATCGGCGTCATCCACCGCAACATGACCCCCGAGCGCGAGCTGCAGGAGATGTTGTTCGTCAAGCAGGCCGAGGAACTGATCGAGCGCGACGTCCTCTTCGTGGAGGAGAACGCGACGGTCGCCGACGCCGAGCGGCTGATGCAGCAGTACAGCATCGGCGGGGTCCCGGTCGTGGACAAGGGGAAGATCATCGGCATCGTCAGCAGGAGGGACGTCCGGGCTATCGTCAGCCGGCAGGGCGAGGAGAACATCAAGACGATCATGACGAAAAAGCCGATCGTTGCCGGCGACTCCATCACTGCCGAGAAGGCGCTCGAGATCATGTACACGAACAAGGTCGAGCGGCTGCCGGTCGTGAACAAGAAGGGTAAACTCCTCGGGATCATCACCATGCAGGACATCCTCGAGAAGCGCCAGTACCCCCTCGCCACCCGGGACGCAAAAGGCAACCTCCGGGTCGCTGCCGCGGTGGGACCGTTCGACTTCTCGCGTGCCGAGCTCCTCGACCAGAACGGCGTGGATGCGCTCGTGGTCGACTGCGCCCACGGCCATAACATGAAGGTGGTCGCCGCGGTCCAGGACATCAAGGAGAGCGTGAAGGCCGACGTCATTGCCGGGAACATCGCCACGACCGAGGCGGCCGATGCCCTCTCCGGTGCCGGTGTCGACGGCATCAAGGTCGGTATCGGGCCCGGCTCGATCTGCACGACCCGGATCGTCGCCGGCGTGGGCGTCCCGCAGATCACGGCGATCGCGCAGGTCGCCGACATCGCCTGCGGTGCGGACATCCCGATCATCGCTGACGGGGGCGTCCGGTTCAGCGGGGACGTTGCAAAGGCCATCGCCGCCGGTGCCGACACCGTGATGATGGGGAGCATGTTCGCCGGCACGGACGAGGCGCCCGGCAAGGTCATCACCATCAAGGGCAGGCGGTACAAGCAGTACCGGGGCATGGGGTCCCTCGGCGTCATGAGCGGCGGGCAGTCGAGCGACCGGTACTTCCAGAAGAAGGACATCGGGTCCACCAAGTTCGTCCCCGAGGGCGTGGAGGGCGTGACCCCCTATGTCGGGCACGTCGGCGAGGTCATGTACCAGCTCGTGGGAGGCCTCAAGTCGGCGATGGGCTACACGGGGGCCAAGACCATAACCGAGATGCACTCGAAGGCGCGGTTCGTCCGGATCACGAACGCCGGCATGACCGAGAGCCACCCCCACAATATCCTCATCACGGACGAGGCGCCGAACTACCGGCTCTTCGAGTAATTTTTTCCCGGGTCATTATTTTTCAGATTTGTCGGGACAGCGATGTGTTTGGGGGTATTCATTTTTTGGGATTCGGGTTTGTTATGATGGGGTAAAAATTCCCGGCAACGTT
>DASPUR010000041.1:0-4095 GCA_035622795.1 Methanoregula sp.
CTCCTCGACCTCCTCGAGCTTGTCGAGGATCCAGTCGAGCATCGGCCGGCCGCCCACGGGGAGCAGCGACTTCGCGACGTCGTCGGTGAGCGGCCGCAGGCGGGTCGCGTAGCCGGCCGCGAGGACGAGCGCGTTCACGCCTCCCGCCCCTGGCCGCCGTCGGCTCCCGCCGAGCCGAGCTCGGCTCCGCCGCCTGGCGCCGCAGAAACGGGAGGTGCACCAAACCGAGGAAGGGACTGGTCGTACGGAGGCCGGTGGACGCCCCGCTCGGTCACGATCGCCCCGATCAGATCCGCCGGGGTCACGTCGAAGGCCGGGTTTCGGGCCAGGAACCGCTCGGTCACCTCGGCGCCGTCGCGCTCCTCGATCGGGATCTCGGCGCCGGTCGCGATCGAGCGGTCGAGCGTCGAGGTCGGGGCGACGACGTAGAGCGGGATCCCGTGGTGGGCTGCGAGCACGGCCAGAGCGTACGTGCCGATCTTGTTCGCCGTGTCGCCGTTTCGGGCGATCCGGTCGGCGCCCGTGACGACGAGGTCGACCTCGCCGCGGGCCATCATCGACGCGGCCGCCGAGTCGGCGATCACGGCGTGCGGGATGCCGGCGCTCTCGAGCTCCCACGCGGTGAGCCGGGCGCCCTGGAGGAGCGGGCGTGTCTCGCAGGCGATGACCCGTACTTCTTTTCCCTCTTCGACCGCGGACCGTATGACGCCGAGCGCGGTCCCCCAGGACGAGCATGCAAGGGCCCCCGCGTTGCAGTGCGTGAGGACCGTGCACGGGTCCGGGAGGAGTTCCGCACCGTACTTCCCGATTTTATGGCAGCAGGCAGTATCCTCGCGGGCAATTGCTTCCGCCTCGTCGACTGCAGCCCGCCGCATACCTGCGATGTCCCCCTCCCGGGCGATCCGGGCGAGGACCCGGTCGATGCCCCAGGAAAGGTTGATGGCCGTGGGACGGGTCTCCCTGAGGACAGCTGCGTCCCGGCAGACGGCGTTCCTGAATCCGGTAAGATCCTTTTCAGTGCAGGCCGCCGCGGCAAGGGCGACGCCGTACGCCCCTGCGACCCCGAGGGCCGGGGCGCCCCGGACCTCGAGCCTGCGGATAGCCGTCGCCCAACGTTCCACGGTCCGGCACTCCTCGATCCTTTCTTCGTTCGGAAGGAGCGTCTGCTCGATAAAGCGGATGCTGCATCTCTTCTCGTCCCACCAGAGGGTCGGGCTGTCCTTCACGCCGATCCCGACCCGGGCCCCGATCTGATGGCATCGATGTACGCCCGCATCGCCGCCGACCCGCCGGATGCGACGCAGTCCGGGATATCTTTCGGGGCATATGCCGTGCCGGCGATGTAGATCCCCGGCCGGACCGTGGCTACCGTGTCCACGGCATCGTTCACGGGCCGGAAGAACCCGGACTCTTCCCGGGCGAGGCCGAGCTTCGCCGCAAGTCCCTCGCCGCTCTCCGCGGGGCCGAGCCCTACCGAGAGGACGATGAGCTCGGGCCGGAAGGTCTGGACCGTACCCTTCTCGGTGTCCTCGACCTGGAGGCTCATCCCGTCACTGGTGGCGATAATATCGGATGGCATTCCCCTCAGGAACCGGATTCCCATGGCCTTCGCCCGCTCGAAATATTCCTCGTATCCCTTGCCGTAGGCCCGGACGTCCATGTAGAGGAGGGTGATCTCGGTCTCCGGTTGCTTCTCTTTGATGAGCATCGCATTCTTCATCGCCTGCATGCAGCAGACACACGAGCACCACGGCCTCCCGATGGGCATGTCCCGTGAACCCACGCACTGGAAAAAGACGATGCTTTTCGGGATACGCCCGTCGGAGAGCCGCTTCACCTTTCCTTCGGTCGGGCCGCCGGCGTTTATCATCCGCTCGAGCTCGATGCTCGTCACGACGTCCGGGTAGACCAGGTGGCCGTACTGGGGCTTGCCCCGTGCGTCATACACCGAATACCCGGTGGTGATGACGATGCTTGCCGCGTCGAGTACGATCTCCGTATCCTTCCCGTCATGCAGGACCGCTTTCGGGCCACAGGCATCGTAACAGAGCCCGCACTCGATGCAGTGTTCCGGATCTTTGATGACCAGGTCGGGGACGGCCTGGGCATGCGGCTTGTAGATCGCCTTCCGGACGCCGACTCCGGCATCGAACCGGTTGTAGACCTCGACCGGGCAGATCTCGATACAGTCGCCGCACCCGGTGCAGGCGGCCTCGTCGATGTACCGTGGATGCTTCCGCACCGTCACCCGGAAATGCCCCACGTCCCCCTCGATCCGCTCCACCTCGGAGCAGGTGTGGATGGTGATGCCGGGGTGGCGGGCCACGTCAACCATCTTGGGCGAGAGGATGCACATCGAGCAGTCGTTCGTGGGAAACGTCTTGTCGAGCATAGCCATGTGTCCGCCTATGGACGGCTCGCGCTCGATGAGCTGGACGTGGATCCCGTGGCCCGCTATGTCGAGGGCGGCCTGGATACCGGTGATGCCGGCACCGATGACAACGACGTCACGCATGGCTGGCATACTCCTTTGCGAGCTCGACGTACGCGGACGCGTTGGCAAGGATCCCGTCCCGCTGGGGACCGTCCGTCTCCTTCACGACCTTTCCCGGGACCCCGAGTACAACGGAGTTTGCCGGAATCTCCTTACCCTCGGTGACAACCGCCCCCGCCCCGATGACCGTCCCCGTTCCGACCCGGGCCCCGTTGAGAACGATGGCTCCCATACCGACCAGGACCCGGTCCCCGATCGTGCACCCGTGGAGGATCGCACCGTGACCTACCGAAACATCGGATCCGAGCACCACGGGGAACCCCCGGCTGGTATGGACCACGCAGTTGTCCTGGATATTGGACCGGTCACCGATGGCGACCCTGTCCTTGTCCGCCCTGATGACCGCACCGAACCAGACCCCGACCTGCTCCCCGAACGTGACATCCCCGAGGATAGTCGCGTTTCCGGCAGCAAAAAGAGGGGTCCCGGTGACCCTCGTGTCCCTACCCATTAATATCATAGGAAATTAAGAAGCAAAAGGCATGAAGGTTATGGTAGGGGGAACCTTCGATCCGATCCACGACGGCCACAAGGCCCTCCTGAGCCGGTCGTTCGAGCTCGCGGGCAGGGACGGGCACGTGGTCATCGGGCTGACAACCGATACCTTCGCGAGCCGGAAGACTCACCCGATCCGGCCATTCGAAGAACGCCGGCGGGAACTCGAGCGGTTCATAACAGGAAAACAGTTCCGCGCAACGTGGCTCATCGAGCCCCTGAACGACCGGTACGGGTCGGCAACCGATGCTGATTTCGACGCGATCATCGTCTCCGAGGAGACCCTGCCCGTCGCAGTCGAGATCAACAAGCTCCGGCGGGGACATGGCAAAAAGAAGGTGGACATCCACCAGATCAGCTGCGTGCTCGCCGAGGACGGACGCTGGATCTCGAGCACCCGGATCTACCGCGGCGAGATCGATATCCACGGCCGGGTGATCCGGTGAAGGCATTGAAATGCTGAAACCGGGTGCACCACGGGGCGAGGGTCGATGAGACCCCGAGCGCCCGTGGCTCACTCGCAACGTCCATTCCAAAATCTTTGCTCCGAAGAAAGTTCCGGAGTCCTCTGATTTCGTGATAGGGCCACGGGCGCTCGCCGCCTCGAAGCCTGATGGCTTCTGCGAATCAGCCTGCTGATGCAGTCTGATACTCACCGGGGCTCGCCCCGTGAAGCATGGCCGTGTATGCGAATTATGAGAAAATTTTTGATGTGCGGGACAAGGGGGCTTGCCCCCTTGGGCTGTCTTCGCAGTTATCGGACTGCGAGACGAGAAGATGCGCAGCATCTTCTCCGCCTTCGAAGAATCCTTCGGATTCTTCTGCATCCTCATGGTCCTGCTGGACCATTCAGACTCCCCCTCTGGGGACCGACCGAAGGGAGGTCGAGAATGCCGCCAGGTCATCAGACCTGCGGCAGGAGAAGGTCTTTGACCTTATCCTGAATCCACCAGCATTCTTCGAGGAGAGAGGGGGTCACCCTCATAATTTTCGAAAATAAAAACATAACTACATTTCCCCAACCTCACCCCTTATTTCCTCCGGCA
>DASPUR010000042.1:0-6005 GCA_035622795.1 Methanoregula sp.
TCACGCACGCGGCTTCTTCTTTTTGGGAGCGGCCCCGGCCCTCCACGACCCTTCCGGCATCCGGATCTCGAAACACGCCCCTTTCCCGGAAGGCGGGGCGATGACCGCGATCGCGATCCCGGTAGTGGCGAGGATCTCCCGGGCGAGGAACAGGCCGAGGCCGGTGTGCTTCCCGAAGCCGCGGGTGAAGATCCGGGGCATGTCGGAACCCGCGATCCCGGCACCATCGTCCTCGTACCGCAGGACGCACTCCTTCCCTGCCGTGCGGGAGCTAAGCAGGATCCGGGTCAGTGCCGGCCCGCCGTACCGGAGCGAGTTGTCGACAAGGTTGTAGCAGACCTTCTCGAAGAGCGGGTCGGCATAAACCTCGATCTTCTCCGGCGGGAGCGAGAGCGCGACCCCGTTCAGGGAGAGCGAGGACGATGCGACCCGGAAACACCGGGAAACGTCCTGCCACTCCGGGGACTTTACGCCAAGGTTCTCGTAGTCCCGGGTAAAGAGGATCTGGCGCTTGAGCGTCTCGGAGACCGCCTTCTCCTTTTCGATGAACTCCCCGGTCTTCTCCGGGTTTTCGAGGCCCGCTTCCGAAAGGTGGAGGTACCCGTCCAGCGCCGTGATCTGGTTGAGGATGTCGTGCCGGGTGATGGAGGAGAGGAGGGTGAGTTTCCGGTTCGCGAGCCGGATCGCCTTCTCCGCGTTCTTCCGGTCGGTGATGTCGCGGGCAATGGAGAGGATCGCGGGCCTCCCGTTGATCTCGATGTGGCGGGCGCTCACCTCGACCGGGAACCGGTTCTGGTCATTCCGTAAAAATTCCGTCTCGAAGACCGCCATCTCCTTCGAGAGGATCTCCGCGAGGACTTTCGGGACGTTCGGCATGAACTCCGGGACATCGATATCGGGGATACCCAGCCTGAGGAGCTCTTCCCGGCTGTACCCGAGCAGGCGGCAGGCCGAGTCGTTGACCTCGATGAAGTTCCCCGGGCCCGAAGGCGAGATCTCGTGGATGAAGATCGCGTCGTTTGCGTTCTCCATGATCAGCCGGTACCGGTCCTCGACCTCGCGCAGGGCCGACTCCCGCGCCTTCCTTGAACTCAGGTCCCGGACCACCGAGATGATGACCGGTTCGCCTTCCCAGTCCATGGCAAAGGAGTTGACCTCCGCCGGGAAACTCGACCCGTCCTTCCGGACATGGACTGTCTCGAAGAGGATCCCGTTCCGGAGCGCACTGTCCATCTGGTTCTCGACCGACGAGGGCGAGTCCCTGCGCCGGATCTCGAAGATCGTCATCCCCAGGAGCTCCCCGCGCGAATAGCCGTACGCTGCGGGGGCGATGGCGTTTACGTCCAGGATCTGCCCGTCTGCCTTCCGGATGAAGAAGATGACGTCGCGGGCGCTGTCGATGACCCTGCGGTACCAGCGCAGCCGCTTGCGGGCGAGGCGCTGCGCGGTCACGTCGTTCCCGACGCTGAGGAGGCCGGCAAACCCGCCGTTCTCATCGAGGATCGGACGGTTCCGCCAGTGGATCCAGACCCGGGTGCCGTCTTTTTTGATGTTCTCGTTCTCGTTCTCGAGGTACTTCCCGGGGTCCTCCACGATATCCGCGACCATCCCCGAAAGGTCCCGCTCCGACCCCGATTCGGTGGGAGGGACGATCGTCTCCATGACCGGCTTCCCGACGATCTCGTCCTCCCGGTACCCGAAGAACTCCTGCGCGAACTCGTTGAAGAACGTGATGGTGCCGTTCTTGTCCCACCGGAGGATGATGGCGTTGGCCGCCTCGACAAGTTCCCGGTACTTCTCCTCGCTCTTCCGGACCGCGGAGAGGGCACGGTCTCGTTCGACCGCTTTTTTGATCTTGTGGGCGAGCTCGGCGAACTGGGCCGAGGGCTCGCCCCCTTTCTGGAGGTAGAAGTCGACGCCGTTGTTGATCGCCTGGATGACCACGTCTTCCCGGCCCTTCCC
The DNA here is from genome assembly GCA_035622795.1 of Methanoregula sp. Lineage (GTDB taxonomy): Archaea > Halobacteriota > Methanomicrobia > Methanomicrobiales > Methanospirillaceae > Methanoregula. The sequence continues at coordinate 1,963 of DASPUR010000042.1, forward strand.
GGTGAAGAGGATGAACGGGATGTCGCCAAACTCCTCCCGGACTTTCTTGAGGAAGAGGATCCCGTCCATGCCGGGCATCTGGTAGTCCGAGACGACCGCATCGTACGTTTTCGTAGCGAGCACTGCGAGGGCGTCCTTTGCAGAGGCGGCAGTATCGACCCGGATATCTCCCGACCGCTCGAGAAAAAGCCTGGTTATATCGAGGAGACTCTCCTCATCGTCAACGTACAATACTGAGATCGTCATGGTGGGCCGGACACGGGACGGGACAGCAGGTGAATAATGTCCTTATTCCCCCGGTAGTTATTAAAACCCGCCGATGCAGGAATACTTAATTGAAGCCTTCATTCGGGTCTTCTTTCTCCTGGTCTTCTGTGTTTTCCAGTCCCGCTGTGAAGGGGGTGTGGGACGGGAATAGCAAAAAGGACCGGGAAATACCACGGGGAACGCCTGAGCACCGGGGCGATGTAAACGAGAGCCTACATTTTTCAGCAGGAACGCCAGATTAGATCTCAAGAAGCGTCAGGCCGGTTGAGAATAAAGAGAAGCGACCGGCTCCCGCCCGGTACCCGCCATGACCAGGAAAGAGACCGTCTGCGTCGCGAGCGATCCCGCGTTTTTGCAGGAACTCTCGGAATACCTGGAGGTCCTCTCGAACCCGGCCCGGCTGAAGATCCTCAAAGTTCTCGAACGGGAACCTAAGGAGATCAGCGAGATCGCCGCCCGGATCGACACGAGCTACGCGAACACGAAAAAGCACCTCGACCAGCTCGTCCGGACCGGCCTCGTCCGGAAGGAAGCGGGGTTTGGCCGGGAGACGTCCAAAGGGATCCACCCCGTCTGGAAATTCTCGCTTGCCGAAGGGGCCCTCGAAGTGGTGGTCCGGAACATCGGGGTTTTCTCCCGGATCAATATCCCGATGGGGTACGGTGAGATCCAGGGCCGGCTCGAATCGGTGAGGGCAGCGGTACGCGAGGAGGCCGGGAAGGCGTTCCCCGCCCTCTATCTCGTGGAAGGGAGCGGGGCCGGCCGGACGTTCCCGCTCAAAACCGACCGGGTGTCCGTCGGCAGGGCAGACCCCGATGCACCGTCACGGGGAGGGGAATACGGGCTCGTGCTGCCGGAAGACTACGTGGCGGTGACGAGGATCACCAAACCCCACGCGGTCCTCTTAAAGACCGCTGACGGGTGGCAGATCGAGGACCGGGGCAGCTCGGGCGGGACGTACGTGAACACGGAGCCGGCACCCCCGATGCACCGGGTCGCGCTCAGGAATGGCGATGTCATCGACCTTGCGATCGGTGAGAATGCTGCCCGGTTCCTCTTCGTGGCTGACGAGTGAGCTCCGATGAACGAGCCGGCACGCTGCAGGGGACAGGCAGGCCCGGCAGCACGCCGGCGGATGCGGCGTGCCGCCTCTGCCGCAGCCTTTCTTCTGGTAATCCTCGCTCCCCTCTTCTCAGCCTTCCTCGCGGCCCCGGCAACTGCGGCGGTCATCACATACAACGGCAGCAGCACCCATTCCCTCCAGCAGCTTGTCGACAGCGCCGGCGCGGGGGGCACCATCCTCATCGCATCCGGGACGTATCCCGGAAATCTCGTGATCAACCGTTCGGTCACCCTCGCGGCGCTCGACCCGGCCTCTCCCCCTGTCCTCGTTGCCGGGCAGGGGAACGCTGTAATCGAACTTGCAGCGAACGGGGTCGTGCTCGACGGCCTCAGCCTTGAAGGGAACACGACGTACGGCCTCCTGGTCCGGTCGGACAACAACAAGGTCTACAACACGAGCATAACCGGTTTTTCGTACGGGATCGGCCTTGAATCAGCGGTCCACAACGAGTTTTTCCGCAATACCCTTGCCGGTAACGCTGTAGGCCTCAGTGCGGACCATGACTCGCAGGCCGACACGTTCTCCCTCAACAGCTTCGACAATGCAATCGACGTTTCCAGCAGGTCCGACGAGCTCAGCTGGTCGGGCGACCCCTCGGGATACCAGTACACCGGCAGGAACTTTACCGGGATGCTCGGGAACTTCTGGAAGAAGTACACCGGTACCGATGCGGACAACAACGGCATCGGCGATACGCCCTGGCCGGTCGAGGCCGGTCAAGCGACGGGTGCGGTGGCCGGCCCCGCACCCGCCGGACAGGCCACGAACGAATCCGCGTTCCTGGACCGGTCCCCGCTCGTCGCATCCCCGGCGGCCTACACCGTCACGGACTTCTTCCAGCCCGGTTCTGGCCCCTTCCCGGTCCAGCCCGGCGGGGGGCTCCCGCAGGTCCAGCCGGGCCAGAACCCGCTCATCCCGTCGGGCCCCGGGACCGGCGCCGGTACCCTGCCGTCCGGTCCGGGCGCAGGGACCGGGCCGCGGGCCGGCCTGCCGCTCGGCCTCATCATGGATTACTGGTGGCTGGTCCCGGTGATTGTCGTTGTCTCGGCAGGCGGCGGGATCTGGTTCGAGCGGTCACGGAAGAGGAGGGTGGCCCCGGTCTCCGCGGACAGCACCCCTTCCCCTGCCCGGAACGCAACGGTCGTCCGGAAACCGCAGCCTGCCGGTCCCGAAAACCGGGACACAGGCCACTACGCGGCCCGGCTCCCCCCCGCCCTTGAGAAGCGGTACCCCGGCGCGGAGTACGTGGCCGAAGGCGGAGCCTCGAGGGTCTTCCGGGCCCACGATGCGGAGGAGGGCCGGGACGTTGCCGTGAAAGTGCCCATCCGGTTCGACGAAGTCACCGGCACGCAGTTCACCAAGGAACTCCAGGTCTGGCAGGGCCTCCACCACAAAAACATCGTCGGGATCTACGCGGCAAACATCTTCCCGGTACCCTACATCGAGATGGAGTACGTGGAATCGTCGCTCGGGACCACGAAGTTCCCCCTGCCCGTGGGCCGGGCGGTTGCGATCGTCAGGGGAGTTGCCGAAGGGCTCCGGTATGCCCACGGGCTCGGGATCGTACACCGGGACATAAAGCCGGGCAATATCCTCATTGCGCCGGACGGGACGCCGAAGATCACCGACTGGGGCCTTGCGAAGGCCGAGGGAACGAAGCGGTCCGGCCTCATCGGTTTCTCGCTCGAATACGCCTCGCCGGAGCAGCTGGCCCCGAACCTCTTCGGGGAGCCCGGGCCGTGGACGGACATCTACCAGCTCGGGGTCCTCTTCTACGAGATGCTCGCCGGCCACGTCCCGTTCCGGGGCGGGGGGATGGGCGAGGTGACTCACGCGATCCTCCACGACGAGCCGCCGGCGCTTGCGCCCGGCGGGCCGGATGCGGAGCGTATCCGGCGTATTATCAAAAAGTGCATGGAGAAGGACCCGAAGGACCGGTACCGGTCGGTGGCGGAGATCTTGCAGGACCTCGAAGGGATCGGGGATGGATGAGGTTCTTGCGTACGGTAATTCGTTTCTACCCTGATTTAGGCGTTCTTTCGAAATTTCCCCGTCGAGTATGATCTTTTTTTTCGCCCCCCCGCCCTCTGAACTTCCTGCCTGTGGCGGTAGTTCAGAGGGGAGGGGGCGGGGGGCACTCCCATCGCAAGTCCAAAACACTTTTTAGCACGCAGAAAATGTCACAGGTTTTGCGATGGCTCCACGGGCGTTCGGGGTCTGCCGACCCTCACCCCGTGGCAGAAGGTGTTATGGTAAAAACTTCACGACCAGTTACGAACTCCCCGGCGACGTCCCCGAGGGGGGTGTTCCCGAAGGGGGCGTCCCGGAAGGAGGGCTGCCGCCCGGCCCCGACCCGCCCGGCGGTGTTCCGGACGGGGGCGTACCGTTCATCTCCATCCCTGCCGGGGGTGTTCCCGCGGGGCGCGTCCCGTTCGCCTGCATGCCCTCGGGCGGTGTACCCAAGGGAGCGGTCCGGTTACCGGGCACCGCCGCAACGGTGACAGCGGCGTGCACGGAGGAAGCCGTAGCCGTTTCCTGTACGATTGCCGTGGAGACCGACGCACTGCCGGTCCCGTCGGCCGTGCTGCCGGTGGACTCCTGCGTGCACCCGGCTGCCGCGATTGCGACTGCGAGGATGATCACGACAGTGATG
>DASPUR010000043.1:0-2180 GCA_035622795.1 Methanoregula sp.
CAAAAAATACGATAATCCTGTTCGTAATCGCAATTATTGTAATAATGGGAGTTATTGTCGTGGTTATTCTCCCGGGTCTGCATCCTTCTTCAGCCATTAACGGAAATAACGGGGCAACTCAGCAATACGGTGCTGACAACCCTTCCGGCCATCCGGCGTCCGCTTCCCAGACCCCAAACTCGGCGGTAGCCACAAATTCGCCCTCGTCTTCTACTGCAGCCACGTCATCCGGTTCAGCGTCCCTGACCGGGAGTCTGCCGGCGAGAGTTTCGTATGTCGGCGTATCGCCTCTGGGGACCGGCAATGTATGCGGAACAACTGCAGCACAGACCATTTCAAAAGGCAGCAGGATGTGCCTGCTGGGAACGCTGGATTCTACCAGCGCACAGAGCAGGACTATCCGGGTAATGATCTCCACCCTTGAAGACTGCAGCTCCACCAGCATCCCCCCGCTCGCCCAGGACACGTTTACCATCCCCGATGCCGGAACTTCAGGCCAGTCCTTTTCCCATGTACTGAACATCGATACTTCCACGCTTCCGTATGCGAAACAGTTGTGCCTGAAAGCCGGGATACTGGGGTCCCGTGGTTCAGGTTCCCCGACGCTGTTCCAGATCAGCTGACCGCACCGGTCGAGGGATCGGGCAGAGGGCTTCGCGGACAAAAAGTTCCCACTCGCGCATTGTGATGACCCTCCCTTGGTTTTCCGGTTTTTGAAAGTGAAAAAATAATTTCACTCAACGCCATCTATTTGAGATGTCCGGCCATCGGTATCTGTATGCACCTGAAATTCCGCTGTCCCCGAAAATTCCCCTCCTGTATCTGTGCCGCCTGTTTCCTCCGCTCCTGGTGTCCGTGGGCGATGTGCTGAGACGATTGCATGGGAGAGCAAACGCCTCCCCGTTTTTGATTGGCGTTGTTGTGGCCCGGGACACCCGGACACCGGCAATCCGGTTCCCTGCCTGAATCGGCAGGAACGGGGAGGGTCGGCTTTCCCTGTGTTTCTCCGGCAGAAGAGTGAAAGAAAAATTTCACTCATCGCAACCCTCTATACCCCGTCAATCCAGATTATTATCCCGGTGAGTTTTTTTGAGAACCTTCTTCCAAAATCCCTCCCGGATCGCGATCGCATTCCTGGCAATCCTCTGCCTGGGCATGGCAGCCGGTGCCTGCACCCAGGCCCCGGCCACGCAGCCCGCGGGTCCCGTTAGCATCGCAGGTGGATGGTCCGGCAGCCTGCACATCCAGTCCATAATAAGCAAAGATACCTGCACCCGGGAAGGAATGGACCGGTGCGAGTACTCGTGCATGATGCCCGGCGGGGTCCTTGACCTGAACTGCTACGAGGACTGCATCTATTCCATCTGCTGACGGCCTCGCGGGCCGGGCTCCCGTACCCGCTTACGGATATCTCATGAATTTCCCCCCGCTCCATCGTGCGATGGCGTATCGCTTTCGGAAAACGCCGGAGTGAGAACCCGGTCGGGAAAATGGTATTCCCGTTCCCTTTCATCCTCGCAGAAAAATTATCTTCAGTCCCTTTTGCCCCGGAAGAAGATCACCGCAAGGACCAGGGCCCCGCATACCGGTAGGGTGGAGGACCCGGCCTTTGGCGTGGTGACCGGGGTGCCGGGCGCGGGCGAAGGGTCGGTAACCGGAATACCGGAGCCGGGCGAGGGGGAACCGGTAACCCCGGAGACGGGGGTATCCACAAACGCCGCATCGATGATATGGAACGCCTGCTGCTGGCGCGGCGGGGATGTGCTTTTACTTCCCGTATTCTTCATGGCCGCATCGTAGTTCATGTTCATCGAGAGCCGGAACGTACCGTCCGGCCGGTTCGGCGGGGCTCCCCAGCTGTTCACCACCAGCCAGTACGGATTCTCCGTGTCCGTCCTGTCGTCATACCCCACGAGGAGCGTTACGTGACCTTCCCCGCCCCCGTCCCCGGCATACTGCGACGGGTCCCAGATCGCCGTATCGGGCTGGCTGTGCCACCACTGCTTGAACGCCTTCATGTCGTTCGCGTCGTAGCCGAACGCATAGAGGACCGGGAGGCCGCTTTTGAGGGCGCTCTTGATATTGTTGATGGCAGCGGACTTGTCCACGCCGAAGGTCGATACCGTGGCAACCGAGAGGCTGCTCATCCGGTAGGCCGGCGTGTCAGGCGGAAAATCCCG
>DASPUR010000044.1:0-4118 GCA_035622795.1 Methanoregula sp.
GGTCTACGGCAAGATCTACATGAAGTACTGATCCTCTATTTCCTGTCCCATTTTTTCCTGGAACGCGAAGCGAGGTGATGAACGCGAGTGGCGGAGCCACGAGCGAGGAGCGACAGGCCGAAGGCGCGAAGGGCGACAGCCCGAGCGGGAACCGACAGGGCGAAGCCCTGGTGGTGAGCTGGTGCGAACGCGCAGTAGAAGATAAAGGAATTTTCTGATCTTATTCTATAAATATCACAATCATTGCTACCTTTTTATGATTTCATCATACTGAAGAATTTCTGAACGGCATTTATATACTTGGTATTTGAAGCTGATCCTTTCAATCCTTTTTATTTTAATGCTTTTATATAAAAAATTCGGGATAAAATAGTAACCCTTATATGGTGGGATAGGGTAGTATCGTATGTCCCAAGAGGGACGTGCAGTTAGTGACCGTCACTCACCAGCAGTGATCGCGGATATCGCGCACACTTCAGTTCTCGCAATGTATAGCCTACTGAAAGGTATCAATGGAGGAAAATCATGGCAAAATACAAGGAAACCATCGACCTCTACGACGATGAGGGCAAGCAGCTGAAGAGCGGCGTCTCGCTCGACAAGGTCAGCCCGCTTGTGAACCCCGGGATCAAGAAGCTGATCAGCCTCACGAAGAGGACGGTCGCCGTCAACATGGCGGGCATCGAGAGCGGTGTCAAGACCGGCGCCTTCGGCAAGGGCATGATCCAGGGCCGCGGCCTGAACCTGTCGATCACCAAGGATGTCGACACCCTCGCGGCGAAGATCAAGGAGCTCGTCCAGGTCTCCGACGGTGACGACACCAAGGTCACGAAGATCGGCGGCGGGAAGCTCCTCCTCGTCGAGTGCCCGACGGCACGCCTCGACGCGGCGGCGACCTACGACGCGGCATCGACCGCGGTCGCGGCGGCTGCCACCCAGGCCATCATCGAGAACTACAAGGTCGACATGTTCAACGGGTCGGTCGTCAAGTCCGCCGTGTGGGGCACGTACCCCCAGACCATGGACATGGCCGGTGGGAACATCGTCACGGTGCTCTCCATCCCGCAGAACAACGAAGGCCTCGGCTACGCGCTGAGAAACATCAACGCGAACCACGTTGCGATGATCACCCACCGCAACGCGATGCAGACCTGCGCCCTCTCCTGCACCTTCGAGCAGGCAGGCGAGTTCGAGATGGGCATGGCCATCGGCGGATTCGAGCGGGCCCAGCTGCTCCTCTATGCCTTCCAGGGCCTCAATGCGAACAACATGCTCTACGACATCGTGAAGGCGAACGGCAAGTCCGGAACCATCGGTACCGTCGTCCAGTCCGTCGTCGAGCGCGCCCTTGAGGACAAGGTCATCAAGGCAGGCAAGAAGGGCAAGTACTTCCAGTTCTACGAGACCAAGGACCCGATGATGTGGAACGCCTACGCGGCCGCCGGGACCATGGCAGCGACCATGGTGAACTGCGGTGCCGGGCGGTTCGCCCAGGCCGTCTCGTCGACGCTGCTGTACTTCAACGACGTCCTCGAGCACGAGACGGGACTCCCGAGCTGCGACTACGGTCGCGTCATGGGTACTGCCGTCGGGTTCTCGTTCTTCAGCCACTCGATCTACGGTGGCGGCGGCCCCGGCGTCTTCAACGGGAACCACGTCGTGACCCGGCACGCGGCCGGCGTCGCCGTGCCCTGCGTGTGCGTCGCCTGCGCCCTCGATGCAGGCACCCAGATGTTCGGGCCCGAGCAGACCTCGAAGGTCTACCAGGACACCTTCGGCGCCATCGACGAGTTCGCGAGACCCCTCCAGGCAATCGCGAAGGGAGCCTAAAGACGTTCGTGAGAGCTTGACGACCGAAGCCATATTTCCTCAGATCCGGATAATGCCGGCGCGTTTCCTCTTTCCCGAGACAGCCGAGCGGCTCCTGAACGCGATCTGCAAGGCGGGCGTGGTGCGGCGGATGGTCCTGAACGGACCCCGCCTCCCCGCGACCGTCACCGAGGGCCCCGGAAGAGGGCTCCCGAACCCCCACCCCGGCCGGAAGATCATCCACGTCGGCGGCGAGGAGTTCGAGCTCCAGGTCCAGGTCGGCACGATCCTCCTCGAGCTGGAGAACGCGGACGCGATCCCCCAGATCCGGCAGGTCTGCGACGAGGTGTTCATTAACTTCTCGTACACCCTGCAGGAGGGGAAGTTCATGAAGTCCCAGATGACGGTCTCGGATTACGCGAAGTACGGAGTCATGGAGGACGAGAGGATCCTCGGGATCGCCGACCCCAAGGCAAAGGGGAGCCGGTGCCCGATCATCCTTCAGGGGAACAAGTGACCATGTCGATAGGCCGGATCACGCAGGTTGTCGACTGCCGGGAGAGCATCGGGATGGGGAAGGGCGGGGGCATCGCCCAGCGCGGAACCATCTCCGAGTGCCGCTACCCCGATGTCATCGTGGTAGCCATGTCCCCCGGCCGGCGGCACGTGACAAAGCCGGTCTGCGACATCACCTCCGCCCTCCGCAGGGAGGGAGCGGAGTTCTCGGTCACCACCCTCGTCATCAACTCCGGGAGCGGTGTCCCGGATGACGCCCCCTCTGTCGGGGGCGCCGTCCTCGGCGCATTTTTCACCCTCTCCGAGAAGGAGATCCGGCAGATAGAACAGCACAAGGTAGCTATCCTCCACCACGGGAACGTGCGCTCGCACGTCGTCCACAAGGTGAGGAAGATCCTCGAACAGTGCGAAATCGCTGCGGTTGTGGTCTCCCAGGTCCCCGTCGATTACGAGGACTTTGCAAGGGTCGGGGTGAAGACGGCGTACGTGATGCCGCCGGCCGACCAGATCCGGACGAAGGGAACGGTCATGGCCATCGTCACGGGCGTGACGCGGGGCCAGACCCCCACGAGGACCAATATCGCCGAGGTCATTCAAGCGGTCATGAAAGTCATGAAACAAGAGAAAAGGTTGAGGTGAAGAAAATGGCATACAAACCCCAGTTCTGTGCGGGGTCCACGAAGGTCGCCGAGAACAGGCGCAACTTCATGAACCCGGCATACAAGCTGCAGAAGATCCGGGACGTCACCGATGAGGACGTTGTCCTGGTCATGGGACACCGCGCCCCCGGTGCAGCCTACCCGACGACCCACCCGCCCCTCGCTGAGGCCGGAGAGCCGAAGTGCCCCATCCGGAAGATGGTGACGCCCCTCGACGGCGCCAAGACCGGGGACCGGGTCCGGTACATCCAGTTCGCGGACTCGTACTGGTTCGCCCCGATGCAGCCCTACCTCCGCTCCTACATGGCAGCCATCCGCTACCGCGGTGTCGACCCGGGTACCCTCTCGGGCCGTCAGATCGTGGAGTGCCGTGAGCGGGACCTCGAGAAGATCGCGAAGGAGCTCGTCTCGACCGAGTGCTTCGACCCCGCACGCTCCGGCATCCGGGGCTGCACGGTGCACGGGCACTCCCTCCGGCTCGACGAGGACGGCATGATGTTCGACATGCTCGCCCGGCGCATCCTTGACAAGGACAAGACCGTCAAGTACGTCAAGGACCAGGTCGGGGTACCCCTCGACAAGCCGGTCAACGTCGGCAAGCCGATGGACGAGAAGTGGCTCAAGGCACACACGACCATCTACAACTCCAACGGCGGTATCGCGTTCCGGGACGACAAGGAGGCGGTCGAGTTCATCCAGACCGTCCACGCCCTCCGGGTCAAGTACGGCTTCATGCCGAAGGAGTGAGGTGACGAAACATGGCAAAGATCGAGAGAGCCCAGAAACTCTTCCTCAAGAGCCTCAAGACCAGGTTCGCTGCCTGGGGCGAGGACGTCCAGAGCGGAAAGACCGTGTACAAGCGCATCGGGCTTTCCCAGTCCCCGAGGAAGATGGAGTGGGTCAAGCAGGGCAATGCGGTCGCCCTCGCCCGCGGCATCTCCGGGTACGACCCGGTCCGGTGCCACTGCGGCGGTATCCCGCTCGGCCAGAGGCAGCTCATGTCCTACGAGGTCTCCGGGACCGGAGTCTTCGTCGAGGGCGATGACCTGCACTTCGTGAACAACGCCGCGATGCAGCAGATGTGGGACGACATCCGGCGGACCGTGGTCGTCGGGATGGACCTCGCCCACCAGA
>DASPUR010000045.1:0-4409 GCA_035622795.1 Methanoregula sp.
TTGAGTTCACAGCTCGGGATCTTCTTTGAGACCTCGGCAAGATCGATTGACTCGGCGATAACGCCCGATGCCACGATATTCTCGATCTTCAGGGATTCGTACTTCTTTTCAGCCATCCACTATACTATGAAGCCCCCCCAATCATAATACTAATGCACAACCTTTATGTCCCGACCGGGCGCCCCGGTCTCCGACGGTGTTCCGGCCCGTTCCGGCACCATGAGCCGGCAGGATCGCGTGCAGTGGCCGCCTTTGTTCCGCGGTGGTTTTTCCGTTCCGGAAAGACAGATTGAAGAAGACCGGAACGAAACAGTTTGGGATTATATGGGAACGATGCGTGCCGGCCAGGAAAGCTATGATGAGATGAAGAGGACGTTCTCGATCGATATCCCCGAATTCTACAACTTCGGTTTCGATGTCATCGATGCCTGGGCCCGGAAGGACCGGAACAAGCTCGCGATGATCTGGGTCGACCAGAAAGGGGGGGAGAAGAAGTACAGTTTCCTCGACTTGTCGAACCTCTCCAACCAGGCGGCAAACATCCTCCTCAAGTACGGGATCAACAAGGGCGACCGGGTCCTCCTCATGCTCCCCCGGATCCCCGAGTGGTGGATCTTTGCCATAGCGCTCATCAAGCTCGGGGCGGTCTTTGCTCCCTGCCCGACCATGCTCACCCCGCGGGACATAAAATACCGGATCAACAAGGGCCAGTTCAAGATGATCATCACGGATCTCGACAACACGTCGAAGGTCGAGGAGATCTGCAGCGAGTGCCCGAGCATCGCGGCACGGATGGTGGCGGACGGCGAGCTTGAGGGATGGGCGAGCTTCCCGTACGAGCTCCTGTACCCCGCACCCGTCTCCCATCGTTCGGTCTCCATCCCGGACTCCCAGCGGACCCGGAGCTCCGATCCCATGCTCATCTACTTCACCTCCGGTACCACGGGCGAGCCGAAGATGGTCCTCCACGACCACGGGTACCCTCTCGGCCACATTGTGACCGCCCGGCTCTGGCAGGACGTGCGTCACAACGACCTCCACTTCACGGTATCGGACACCGGCTGGGCCAAGTGCGCCTGGGGGAAGATCTTCGGGCAGTGGATCGAAGGGGCATGCAACTTCGTGTACCACTTCAACGGGAAGTTCCAGGCCACCGAGGTCCTGCCACTCCTCGAGAAATACCAGGTGACGACGTTCTGCTGCCCGCCGACGATCTACCGGATGCTCATCCTCGCCGACCTCGGGAAGTTCGACCTCACCTCGCTCCGGCACTGCTGCAGCGCGGGAGAGCCCCTGAACCCCGAGGTGATACGGGTCTGGAAGGAGGGGACCGGCCTGACGATCTGCGAGGGCTACGGCCAGACCGAGACTGCCTGCTGTGTGGCGGCGTTCCCGAACGTCGAGCCCCGGCCCGGTTCGATGGGGAAGCCGTCGCCGTGCTGGAATATCGAGGTGCACGACGACGAAGGGAAACCGGTGGAGGTGCACGAGGAGGGCCGGCTCGCGATCAGCACGTGTCCCCGTCCGCCAGGCCTCTTCGTGGAGTACCTCGACAACCCGGAAGAGAACGCAAAATCGTTTGTCAACGGCTGGTACTACACGGGGGACAAGGTGTACCGTGACGATGACGGGTACTTCTGGTTCGTAGGCAGGGACGATGACGTCATCAAGAGTTCCGGGTACCGGATCGGCCCCTTCGAGGTCGAGAGCGCCTTAATCGAGCACCCCGCGGTGCAGGAGGCCGCGGTCGTCGGCTCCCCGGACCGGATCCGGGGGATGATCGTCAAGGCCTTCGTCGTCCTCACCCCGGGATATTCGCCTTCGGATTCGCTCGTTAAGGATCTCAAGACCTATGTCAAGCGCACCACCGCCCCGTACAAGTACCCGCGGTCGATCGAGTTCGTTCCGGAACTCCCGAAGACGATCTCCGGCAAGATAAAACGGAACGAGCTCCGGGCCCGGGAGCTCAAAAAGTACCTGGACCGGTCGTAGCTGCACCACCTGATTCCTCTCACTCAAAAGCCCCTTTTTGCGATATTCCTGAAATTTACCGGATTTTACCCATGGGCTATACAAAATGCCCGGCCAATGTGGTGCACTAAAAAAAGGAAAACCTCATAATCTGCACCACGAAACGATCTGGTATGGTGCGGTATTCTGTCACGATGGAAGACGAGCTTGCAAAAAATATCGACAAGCTCTGCGATATGCGGAAGATCTCCCGGTCCGAGTGGGTGGTCCAGGCCTGCACGGCCAAGATTGCCGCGGGCGCCGGCCCGGCTGCGACGGGCCCGGTCGTGCCCGCATCGGAGCTGCACAACATGCCCGACTACGAGGAGATGTACCGGAACTTCCACATCGACGTGCCGGAATACTACAACTTCGGGTTCGATGTCATTGATGCATGGGCGGAGAAGGACCGGAACAAGCTCGCGATGGTCTGGGTGAACCAGCAGGGCGAGGAGAAGAAGTTCACGTTCTGGGACCTGATGCGCCTCTCGAACCAGATCGCGAACATGCTCATCAAGTACGGGATCAACAAGGGCGACAAGGTCATGATCATGCTCCCCCGGGTCCCCGAGTGGTGGACGGCGACGATAGCGCTCATCAAGCGCGGCGCGGTCTACTGCCCGGCCCCCACGATGCTCACGGCAAAAGACCTGAAGTACCGGATCAATATCGCCGACATCAAGATGGTGATCACGAGCGAAGAGCACGCCGACAAGATCGACGAGATCGCACGGGACTGCCCTACCCTGACCTGCAAAATGATGATCGACGGAAAACGGAAGGGCTGGATCAGCTACCCCGTAGAGCTCGATTACCCGGCACCGGTCTCCGCAAAGCTGGTAACCTTCCCCGGGCAGAAAAAGACGAAGAGCACCGACCCGCTCGTGATCTTCTTCACCTCCGGCACCACCGGCGAGCCGAAGATGGTGGTGCACGACCACAGCTACCCGCTCGGCCATATCGTGACCGCCCGGTTCTGGCACGACCTCCGGGCCAACGACCTCCACTTCACCCTCTCCGACACCGGGTGGGCCAAGAGCGCCTGGGGCAAGTTCTACGGGCAGTGGATCGAGGGTTCGGCGATCTTCGTGTACGATATCCGGAGCCGGTTCAACGCAACCGAGATCCTTCCCCTTATCGAGAAGTACGGGATCACCACGTTCTGCTGCCCGCCGACCATCTACCGGATGCTCATCCTCGCGGATCTCGACAAGTTCGATTTCACCGAGCTCCGGCACTGCGTCAGCGCCGGCGAGCCCCTCAACCCCGAGGTCATCAAGGCGTGGAAGGACGCGACCGGGCTGACGATCTACGAGGGGTACGGGCAGACCGAGACGGTCCTCTGCATCGGGACATTCCCCGGCATGACCCCCAAATACGGCTCCATGGGCCGGCCCTCGCCCGGCTGGACTATCGAGCTCCACGACGACCACGGGAAACCCGTCCCCGACCATGAAGAGGGGAGGATAGCGATCCGTACCACCCCGAGGCCCGTTGGGCTGTTCTCCGGCTACATGAACAACGAGGAGGAGAACAAAAAGACGTTCATCGGCGACTTCTACTATACCGGGGACAAGGCATACCGGGACGAGGACGGGTACCTCTGGTTCATCGGCAGGGACGACGATGTCATCAAGGCCTCGGGATACCGGATCGGCCCCTTCGAGGTCGAGAGCGCCTTAATCGAGCACCCCGCGGTGCAGGAAGCGGCCGTCGTCGGCTCGCCCGATGACATCCGGGGCCTCATCGTCAAGGCCTTCATCATCCTGAAACCCGGGTTCAAACCCTCCGATGCCCTCACCCGGGAGATCCAGGACCATGTCAAGAAGGTCACCGCACCGTACAAGTACCCCCGGGCAATCGAGTTCACGGAGACCCTGCCCAAGACCATCTCGGGCAAGATCCGGCGGAACGAGCTCCGGGACCGGGAACTCAAGAAGTTTGCGTCCGGGAACGCCTCCAAGGCGGAGTGACCCCTCACCTTTATTTATTCCGACGGGCAATCTATCTAGGCGCGAGGATCGCCGAGCCAGGTCAAAGGCGTTAGGTTCAGGGCCTAATCCCGCAGGGGTTCGCCGGTTCGAATCCGGCTCCTCGCACTTTTTCTGGCATTATTTTTCCTGCACCACATTCCTGTCCATTGCGGTACCAGTTGCACCACCTCGATCCAAACCCGGTCGATCCATGCAGATTCTCCCGGATACATTCTGAGGCATCTCTCTTTCAAAAATTGCCGGAGGACCCGCTTCCCCCACCAGAATTTTGGCATACCGGTACCCCCCCTCCGGAAATTTTTAAGGTAACCCCCCCACCCCCTCCGGATTTTTTTGAGGTAACCCCCTGCCCCCCTGCCCGCAAAAAATGCCTGGCCCCCTTGCTTTTCGCACCATTTTCCCGTC
>DASPUR010000046.1:0-3190 GCA_035622795.1 Methanoregula sp.
ACCGCGAAGGAGAAGCAGATGCAGAAGAGCCTCCGGACCATGAGCCGGAGCGCGATTGCGCCGGCGGCGCCGGCGTTCCCTGTGCCATCCTCAGGATTACCGGAGGGGTTGCAGGACACCGCACCGGAAAGCCCGGCCTTCTCCGGTAACGGCCAGGCTGCTCTCGATACCTTCCGGGAGGCGGTGGAAGCGAATACGCCCCGGGGCCCGCGGATCGTCATCGACGACCGCGAGACCTCCTCGAAGGTCGTCGAGGTCCTCTCGGACATGGGCGCAGCGATACGGCTCGAGCGCCTCCCGCACGGCGACTTCGCTATCGGCGACCGGATACTGGCCGAGCGGAAGACCGCACGCGACTTTGTCGATACCCTGATCGAGCGCGACCTCCTGGGGCAGGTGAAGGCGATGGCCGAGGCGTCGACCCGGCCCATCCTCATCATCGAAGGCGGCGACCTCTATGCCCAGCGGGACATCCACCCGAATGCGATCAAGGGAGTCCTTGCCGCCCTCACGGTAGACATGGGCGTCTCGCTCCTGTACACGAAGGACGCGGAGGACACCGCCCAGATGCTCTTCGTGATCGCGAAGCGCGAGGAGAGCGAACGGGGCGAGCGGAAAGTCCACCCGCACAAGTCGTACCGTTCGGTGAAGGAGGAGCAGGAGTACATCATCTCCGCGTTTCCCGAGATCGGGCTCCGGAACGCCCGGATATTATTGTCTCACTTCGGTTCTGTTCAGGCGATTGTAAATGCTTCGCTTGAGGAGCTTGTCGCGGTGCGGGGGATCGGGGAGAAGACTGCTCAGAGGATTTTCGAGCTGAGCCGGAGGGAGTACGGGGGGTAATCCCAATAAATCATTTTGTAATCGTGATGCCAGCCGCGGCCCCCGCGGGGCGAGTCCAAGATTTCCTGCAGAAACGGTAGAAGATTTCATTTAGGAATCTTCTCCAGCGATTCCATCGCTTTCTCCAGCGACTCCGTCGCTCCCCGCCGCGGCCTCACTCACCTTGATCGAGATCTCTTGAATCAAGCATTTGGTTGATCAATCGATCGGCCCAGCGAGGCCCCGACGAGGCGGCCGAGCGACCCGCGAAGCGGGTGGGTCTTCTCGCTATACAATGGAGAGGCTGCTCATATCTTGGAGAATTCCCCTCTTCCTTTCATTCTGCCCTCCGCTTCCCCGGACAATTCCGGAAAAATGTGGTGTAACTGTTCCGGATAAACGGATTTCGTGTCATCGCTGCCGGTTACCTGTCCGGATCTGGCTCCTTGCAGTGAGCACAGCAACAGGACCACCCCGCCCTATGTCGGAGAAATACACCCTCAGTGAGATGGTCGAAACGGAGGCCGTATTGGGCCCGGATTGGTCGATTTTCACACTTCCGGAGGACAAAATCGCCAAAAAGGGGGACAAAATCGGGGCAACCAGCCGAATTACCGTCAGCAGAAAAGGGACGCGAACAGCCGCGAACCGGGAGAGGATCAGACATGTGATCGCAGTTGGGGGCTGCCAGGGCAGCCCGTATCTCCACGGGAAAGGCAGGAGAGCAACCTTTTATCCGCAGAAGAAGAACGTTTTTTAAATCAGGGAGACTGCGAGGCAGAAATAATGACAGAATCGGTCATAACCGAATTTTCCGGGAACCAGCGGGACACGGCAAGCCGGATCTACCGGTACGGCCCCGGCGGTGTCAGGGTTCTCGACAGCCGCGAACGGGTCGCCCGGCTCTACCAGTTCGACCCCTCGTCCGGCATCATGACAGAGAACGATCCGGCCCGGCCGAACAAGATCCTCAGGCGGTTCGTCTTCGATAATTTCGGGATGCTCGAGGAGACGTTCGCGTTCGGGCACCCACCCCGCACGTTCCGGTACGAGGCCGGCGGCCGGCAGATCGTGATGCGAGAGGGAGGGGACTACGGAGCGGTCGGGAAGACCTATACCTTCGAGGGGAACGGCGTCGCAGAGACCGCGTTCGGCCGGAACGGGGAGATCGAGCGCGTGTACGTCTTCGACCAGCGTGCGGAGACGATCACGATCCGGTCGGGCGGCTGGTACGGGAACGTGGACCGGACGCTCCACTGCGAGCGGATCGATGTCTCGGTCTTCCGGGAGCCCGAAGCATTTCTCCAGTTCCTGATGTTTACAGAGAAAAGTGCGCAGGAAGCGGAGGCCGAGATCGACGAGAAAGTGGCTGAGATCCGTCTCGGGTCCGCCGCACAGCCCGGCCAGAGCAGGTTTGCCTATACCGGACCGCGGCATACTTCTGATCCGGCCGGGCGCCCGGAGGGGATGAACGCCTCCCGCCCCTCCCGGCCGGACCCGCGTTCCGCTGACCGGCCGTCAACGGTGCGGGGCCGCGGTTCCGATTCCGGGATAGATTTTATACCGGACGCCGATGCCGGGTCCCCGCAAGCGCCCGGCAGCAATCCCGCAGTACGCGGCCGGGACAGCGGCATCCCCTTCGAGGACCGGTGGCAGAACTCCCGTGCCGGAAAACAGGATGTCCCGGTGGGACGGAGCGCCCGGATCCCGCTCGAAGAACGGTTCCGGAGCTCCCGGGACGAGGACCGGACCCTTTCCCCGGGAAGGAGCGTCGAGATCCCGCTCGACGAGCGGTTCCGGAGTTCGCGCGATGAGGACCGGACCCTTTCACGGGGACGGAGTGCCGAGATCCCGCTCGATGAGCGCTTCCAGGGCTCCCGTGATGAAGACCGGACCCTTTCACGGGGACGGAGCGCCGAGATCCCGCTCGATGAGCGGTTCGGCCGGGAAGACGACCGGCAGACTTCCGGGGGCAAAAGTTCGGAAATCTCCTGGGAGGAACGAAAGTCCGGCCGGCGCAGCCGGTGAACCGGGAAAAAAGCCCGTCCCGGCATTTTTTTATACGTATTCTTTAATCCTTAAGAGTGCATGAGCGAGAGGTCCGGGCGACATCCGGGCCGGATGGTTCAGCCCGGAGTTTCACAGGCACCGGTCTGTCTCCAGCGTACCGATCACTGGCTGCAAAATCCTCTCGCGGTCCTGAGGGTCCCGCTCTTCTTTCCTCCAGCCGGATCAAAAGAATCACCAGGATACTGCAGATGTTCTCCCGGAACCGGGCAGGGGGGCATACGTTTATATAAAATATCACTGGTAGAGACCCTGATCTTAAGGAGAGGGTTACCATGCGAAAAACAGTCTTTGTTATCCT
>DASPUR010000047.1:0-2699 GCA_035622795.1 Methanoregula sp.
AGCAGGCTGAGCACCTTGCGAATGCGTTTGTAGAGATTGCGAAGGAGAACGGGCTGAACGTGAGGGAATAATGTTATCTTTTCACAGTAGTCGATGAAATTAAATTACGAGCCTCCCCGCCTCAGGGCCGAGTCGAAGAGCGCAAAAAGCGCTCTTCTCCTCCTCGCGGCTCTGATGAACCACTCGGACTCCGCGGCACGGCGGGCCAAATTACCTGTTTCCGGAAGAAGGTAAATGAGGCCGCCGCTGGGGCGCTCCGCGGGAGCGGCGGCTGGCATCGTAATTGACGTTCCCGGTGAAAGACGCCACATATCCTAAATTTTTAATTTCTTCCGGTCCCTCCATCCAAAACCACAATTCTTTTATACAAAGTTCGCAGAATAATCCGGCTCCTTCTGCGATACTATTTTGAGATGCCAGCGCTCATGTCCAATTACTTATGTACGTGATCATCCGCTGCCCGGGGTGCACGACGTTCGGGTACGTCGACCGGTACCAGCAGTGGAAGCTCTGCCCGGTCTGCGGGCACGCGTACGAGGTCAAGAAGGCCCCGGTGTATCTCGATGTCATGGACCACCACGAGGCAGAGCATATCGTAAAACAGATGGAAAAGCACCTCCACACCCATAAGAAGAAAGACTTCACGCCCGAAGAGAAGGCCGAGCTCCGGCACCACTACACCAGCCATCTCCGCCGGCGTGCCTGACCGAGGCCCGGTCGCTCTTTTTTCCTGGTACGCCAGTTGTGCCATTTTGGAAGTTACGTCCCGAACGGTCCATTTTTTATCGGGATCCGGATAGTTCAAAAAGTCTCGGGAGGAATTGTACCAGGACGGGAATACCTTCCATGGACCAGTACGGCGTTGCTGTTATCGGGGCCGGGCCGGCCGGGCTCTTCTGCGCACTTCATGCGGCAGCCGCGGGCATCCCGGTCATCCTGCTCGAGAAGAACCGCGGGCCGGGGAAGAAGCTCCTCCTCTCCGGCTCAGGCCAGTGCAACCTCACCCACGCAGGAGAGATACGGGAATTTCTCACCCATTACGGGAGCCACGGGAAGTTTTTGAAGCCGGCGCTGCTCTCGTTCAACAACAACGATCTCGTCACCTTCTTCCGGTCCCGCGGCCTCGACACGGTCACGCAGGAGGGCGGCAAGATTTTTCCCGCGACCCTGAAGGCAGAAGATGTCCTGGACCGGCTCGTTTCCGCCTGTCGCGAAAACGGAGCCGTCATCCGGTACGGGGAGCCGGTAACCGGCATTTCACGGGCAAACGGGGGTTTCATCGTCACCGCAGCCGGGAAGACGTACCGGGCTGAAAACCTTGTCATCGCGACCGGGGGAATGTCCTACCCGGCAACCGGGTCCACCGGTGACGGGTACCGGCTCGCCGCCTCGCTCGGGCAGCCGGTGACCCCGGTCGCACCCTCCCTCACGCCGGTCAGTATCCGCAACTACCCGTTTTCCGGCCTCGCGGGGATCTCCTTTGCGGGTGCAGGGTTCACGCTCTGGAGGAACGGGAAGAAGGCCGGGGAGTATGCCGGCGATATCCTCCTGACCCATGCGGGGCTCTCCGGCCCGGGGATCCTCGATGCCTCCCGGGACTTCCTCCCCGGTGACGAACTGCGGGTGTCGTTCACCGGGGGGAGGGGAGAAGAGGGGGCACAACGCATCGGGATGTGCCTTAAAGAGGCGGACGGGGGCAGGCTTGTCCGGACGGCGCTCGCCGGCTTCCCCCTGCCGGACCGGTTCGTCCGGACGATCCTGAGCCTCGCGGATGTCCCGCCCGATCTCACCTGCGCCCATCTCCCTGCCGCCCTCCGCAACCGGCTCGCCGCCCTCCTCAGTGCCTGCCCGCTCGTCATCGAATCGACCGGGGATTTCCGGATCGCGATGGCGACCCGCGGGGGGGTCGCGCTCGATGGCGTGGACGCAAAGACGCTCGAATCCCGGACCGTGCCCGGTCTCTATTTCTGCGGGGAGGTGCTCGATATCGACGGCGATACCGGGGGATACAACCTTCAGGCGGCGTTCTCGACCGGGGTCCTGGCCGCCCGGAGCATTGCGAGGAAAGTGCAGGAAATCAGGGCGTAATTAGTCAGTGCCGGAGTCCGTTCATGCAGTACAATAGTTTTTAGGAAAAATCAATGTCGCTCCTGGGGGCTTCGCCCCCGCCGCTCGGGCATCCCCCCTCAGGATAGCACTCATAAGGTTTACGAAGACTTTCGAAAACAGGGGGTCGGCGGGGTGCTCTTCTTGGGATGTCTTCACAGTTATCGGACTGCGGGACGAGAGGATACCAGCATCTTCGCCTTTCTCATGGTCCTGACAGACCACTGTGGACTCCATTCCGGGAGACCGACCGAAGAAAGATTGAGAAGAGGAGGTCAGTTCCGCGAATGGTAAAAAGCCATTTATAACGGCGGAATCGTGTCCGGCAGCACCATCGTGCCGTGATACGCGTGCCAGGTCCCCCGGTGCAGGAGGCTGTTTATGATGATCGGTTTCGTGTATTTACCGGTCGCCGGGCTGAAGATCCTGCAGTACTCGCCCACTTCGGAGATGAGCAGGTGCTCGCCGTTCCCGCTTTCGGCGATGATCCGGTATGCCATGGCAACCGGTCCTGTGCACGGGCAGGTAAAAAAGGGTTTTTGCGGTCCGGGTCCGGTATGGCGGGGTTGCCGTGCCGCCTATTCCGCCGGTCC